>JBPCUV010000290.1:0-2764 GCA_051010975.1 Desulfocapsaceae bacterium | reverse complement strand
TCGCTGTAGTATATGGTTCAAAAATCCATGCTTGCTGTTTCAAAAGGGAGTCGAGTTTATTCGTATCATCATATGGAAAAGCGCCCCCTGATGCGTCTAAAAAATCTTCAAGGATAAGAAATTTTGTAAGAGGCTCTTCCCATTTTATCGATACCGTTTTTTCAGGATTTCTAAGTAGCCAATATGCGAGACAGACATCTTGGTCTGCATCGTTAACATAAACATGGGCATATGGTTCTCCATCCTTTTGAAAGGATTCGAAAAAACCGAGTTTACTAGAAAAGAAAACCTGCATACATGTGCTCCTTGTGGAGAGCCGGTCTACCAATTCATGATGATTGAAATTAGCATAAGGTCCATCTGATGTATATTTCGTCGGGCCATAGACATAACCATCCAATGCTAAGGAAAAGGGTGGTTTTGTAGACTGAAACTCATCCCATGATTGAACGACACCCGGTTCAGCATGTAAGAATACTTGTGTCATGACATCTTGTTAATGTAGGTCGCTGATTTTTTACCGGGGAAAATTCTGCGTATAATTCTACAGTTCATTGACTTTACATTCTATTTCATACTGCTCGTTTATTTCATTCTGGTATTCCTTGTCATTGAGATATCTGGCGAACTCTTTAATATCGGTGTTAAACTGCATATCCATAAGTTTTTCACCATAGCAAGCAAAGGCTTTCTTCTCTTCTTCAGTCAATTTCCTCTTTGCTGCCTCTCTGTCCTTAACCAGGTCTCTTGTAATGTCCTTCAACTGCTCAGAAGTCATTTTATCAAGCCCCATTTTTATACCATCAGCTCTCGCCTTCTCAGCCAGCTGTATATGTTCTTGAGTTAGTTCAAACGAAAACGCTACCAAAGGGACAAGCAAAAAGACCAGCGTCGTCAGAGTACGTATCATGTCATTTCTCCTGATAGATTTTTCATAAGATTTTAGTAATATATCTACCCATGGCCGCTGCCTTTAAAAATAAACAATCTGCTCCTTAGTGTCCTGAGAACACTAAAGTCTTGACAGGAAGCATAAGTGACTGGATGCGTAAGAGTAGTGCGTGTACGATACCGACGGTATCGACCATGTGGTAGTAGATGAAATCCGCAGTTTCTAACTGACCAGATGCGATAAGTTCATGGTTGTTAGTGTAGGCATTAGCGATGCATTTACTTCCCGGCAGAACCCCATCCAAACCATTCTCATAAAGCGGCTCCAGTCTCACTGTCATGGTACCGGCTCTCGCACGATCTTGAAGGTCGAGCATCTGGTCAGTGGGACGCAGTTGGCCGGCAGCAATCGAAGCCTGAACACTCGTGACCACCATGGGTATGATGGTAAAGGGTTTTGACAGACAGGTGATTTCGGCCAGCGTCCCCGGTTTCACTATCGATGCTGCAAGCTGGTGAAAACCAGCCTGAACAGCTTGTGTACCGGATACTTCAGTAGTGTCAGGGAGGAGAAGACCAGCGGGGCGCAGCATGGGATTGACAATGTCGCCAGGTTGCAGAACTAACTGAGTTACACGGCCGGAAACTTCTGCGTACACCACAGTTTTTTCAACTTCGACAATTGCCTGGTCGAGCGCATCCCTGGCAGTCTCCTGCTGTGCAGGTAATAAAGTATTAAGATTGGCCAGTACCTCATCACGACGGGCGATCTCGGAGACCAACTCACCTTCTATCATAACGACTTTATTTTTAGACAGTTCAATATCTCGTTCACTTATGAGATCACCTCCTTCTGCGACCTCAAGTGTTCTTCTTAGGTCATCCTTGGCCTGGGTGAGTCTTGACTCTGTAGACGATACAGCCCCCTCAGCTTCCTCGAGGTCGGCTTTTACAAGAGAAAATTCAGCTTCAATCTCCTCCAGTGAACTACGAGCAGTCTCTACGGCAGCTCCTTGACTGGAGCTATCAAGGCTGAAAAGCGGCTCACCTTTTTTTACTAATTGATAATTCTCGACAAAGACCTTTTCCACCCGACCAGATGACTCCGGCAGAATGGTAACCGTGCGAAACATTGCAGTGACGTTAGTTGTGGAAGGATGGTAGTAGAAAATCAACGTGATCAGAGAGACCGTCAATATAGCACAAGCAGTGATGCCCCATCGTAATTCATACCATATGGTAAAAAAGGTAATTTCCCTCCCCCATCTCTTCTTAAACACAAATCGCTTGATTAAAAAATCAGGCAGGATGGTGAAAAAAGCACAAAACATGAGTTCTAACATGGCTTAGCTCCCTCCCTTTTCGGCCTGCAATGACTCCGACACAATCTCTTTTTCTGACTGAGCAGCAGGAGCATCTTCATTATTTTTGGAATCTGGCTCAGGCGGTGACTCCACCGGTTCAGTAGTTTTGCCATCTGAAGCTAACTTTTTTAATGAACTCGCTATGGTCTGAAGTGGGGTCAGATAGTCAGGTATCCGAATGGCAGCGATCAGCAATGCAAGAATCCAAAATGCGTTATTGTGGGTAAAAAGTGCCAACACAGCAAGTATGGAGATTAGCTGCAGCTGGGTGCTATTGGCCTTCTCTCCCATTTGCTCGGGTATTGAGTGCAATTTAAAATAAAGAACACCAGCCACCAGCAATACGATAAGCAGAACTACTATGACAGCGGTGAGAAGTGGATCGCTACCGTCTGGCCCAGGAAGATAGCCCGGCAAATGGTGTGGTGCTGCGGGGTGAGTATTTATCATTTTGACCTCTCTATATACTCTTAGAAATCTGCTGAATAACGCTACCTCTTGTTAGTTTA
>JBPCUV010000289.1:0-9424 GCA_051010975.1 Desulfocapsaceae bacterium | reverse complement strand
AGGAGCAAAGAAAAGCTGGAAGATTTGGCCGCCGAACTCAGCAATGCTGTCTATGTAGTCGGGGATATGATTGATCCGGAGACACCACAGCAGATTCTAGACAAGGCATTTGCGGAATTCGGCAGGGTAGATATCGTCTTTAACAATGCTGGGGTCATGCACATTGGCGGTATCGACGAAGTCGATATTGAAGTGCTGTGTGATATGGTCCGTCTCAATTTTGAGTCGGTGGTGCGCATGAGTTATCTGGCTCTTCGTCATATGAAGAAGCAGGGAAGCGGATTTCTGATCAACACCTCAAGTCTGGCCGGTTTGAAAGCCTTTCCGGAGATTGGAGCTTACAACGGTACAAAATTTGCGGTCGAAGGACTGACCGATGCACTGAGAATGGAGCTTGCCGGTACCGGGGTAAAAGTAACGGCCATCGAGCCCGGCAGAACCAAGACGGAGCTGTTCAGCCACTGGCCCGAAGAAAAGAGATTCAAGCCTGAAAACGGCCTTATCGAAGCCGACGATATTGCCCGCTGCATCGAGTTCATCCTGGTACAGCCCGGGGAGGTTTTGATTCCCCGTCTGCTGGTGGTGCCGGCCAGACAGGAACGTTAGGCAGGCAGTCTGCATCAACTTCTGAGAGTCAGGCCAGATTGCCTGAGAAGGGTTGGTGGTTCTGTGGGTGCTGCAGCTCAGGCCCTGATCTGTTCTTCGGCCAGCATTCTGTCTATGAAATCGAGGACGAATTGTCTCTGGACCCCGGTGGTGTGGGCGATACAGGTGCAGTGCAGGTTGGTTTTCGAGCGGACCAGCAGCTCAAAGCAAATCCGTTTCTCCTCGACTTCCACCGCAAGGTAGAAAGGGCCGCATTGTTCATGCCCACGCTGGGCTTCAGCAAGAAGATCATCGGGCAGCTCGATCCAGAAAATACCGGCCATCGGCCCTGGCGCGAGGGTTCTCTTCAGGTAGGAATCCAGATTATCTTTTTCCAGTATCGATAACTCATCTATTACGAATTGTCTCATATCGGGTAACTCTGTGTATGCGAGGTGAGTCCTCTCTTTTGAGGACGTCTAAATATCAAGAAAGGTGGTATCGTTGTTCAGCACTTGGCAGCCGTCATCACGGACCACCACCATATTTTCCAGCCGCACCCCACCCCAGCCTGGTATATAGATTCCCGGCTCAACGGTGACGATCATCCCAGCTTTGAGTTTTCGACGGCTTCTGAAAGAAAGACTCGGTGCTTCGTGGACGGCAAGGCCGACACCGTGACCGAGGGCATGACCGAAGTATTTGCCATGACCGCTGTCAGCAATGATTTTCCTGGCGGCCCGGTCCACATCTTTCATCTGGCTTCCAGGTTTTACTGCATCTATGCCCGCCAACTGGGCTTTTCTTACTATTCTATGAATCTTGCTGTAGGTCTTGTCAGGGTTACCGACTACGAAATTTCTTGTCATATCCGAGCAATAACCGTCCAGAACCAGGCCCATATCGATGGTGACCGCAGAATGTTGACCAATTAGCTTCTCTGAGGGGACTGCGTGGGGTAGGGCGCCGTTTTCCCCGGAAGCAACAATGGTGTTGAAGCTCGGCCCCTCCGCCCCTAACTGACGCATCCTCGACTCGATGGCTGAGGCTGTCTCTATCTCTGTCATGTCGGCAGTGATCCGATCATACATATAGACGAACACGTCTTCATTCAGCGCCGTGGAACGCCGCAACAGCTTAATTTCTTCTTCACTTTTTATGATTCGCTGCCGTTCAACCAAATCGTTGACGGGCATCAGCTCTATTTTGTGTTTTTCCGCCAGCGCTGAAAGCTTCAGACTGAAGCTGTGCAGGGTGTAGTGGCTCTCAAAAGCAAAACGCCTGACCCTGCCTTGGCTGATAAGGTCATTAAGCAGCGCAAGCACGCCCTTCTGGTAGAGGATGACCGGCAGTGCGGTCTCTTCCTGAGCCTGGAGTTGGTAACGGAAATCGGTGAGCAGCTGGGCAGCGCCCCGAGCGGGGATAAACAGCAATCCGGACGTCTCGTTGATGCCGTGATCAGGTGCCTGGTAACCGCTGAGGTATCGTCGATTTTCGGGCTGGCTGATTAGGATGGCATCGATCTTTTTTCTTCTCAGGCGGGATTTGAGTTTTTCAACTCGAGAATCATAATCGATGGTCACCGCTGTATTGAAGCGTGCCGCCATTTTAAATCCCGAAACGCTGGCCGATCTGCTCTTTGCGCTGATCGAGGGCGTCGTTGTACTGGCTGTTCAACTCGGCTGAAGCTCGGGACCACTCTTCCTGGTATTGCGGATGCATGGTCGGATTTAGAGCCATCTCATCATCGACTGACAGGCCCTGCTGTTGGAGCTGCGCTTTGAGCTGATTGAGAATAGATTCGTCAAATTGCTGCTTTACCTGCACGCGGTGCTGACCGTATTGCTCGAGAATCTGTTTAAGTTCCGAGCAGACGGTTGCGATATCTGAGGAGTTGCCGCTGAGCTCCTGCAGGCTGTTGAGACTGAGCAGGCTTTGCTCGGATATCTCTTCTTCACGGGGCAGCACAATATTTCTCAGCATCGTTTTTGCCATCCCACCTCGAATGGTCATCTGCTCTTCCGGAGCTTTGGATTTCAGCTGTTTCAGCAGATTTTCCCCTTCTCCGTTGAGATAGGCTGCCGCAATCCGCATTCCCTCGTTTTCAAGAGTGTCGTCCCCGGAGCTCTCCTCGGCTTCAGCGGCAAGCCGGGCTGCTCTTTCCATTACCATGTCCATGGTGCTTCTTATTTCTGCCATGATGTCTTATCTCTCTGTGAATGTTTGGCTGGTACTATTCGTAAAATAAGACCGAATGTACTCCAGGATAATGGCGACCGTAAAGAAAAAACGAATCATCGCTCTTTGCTTAGTCGGGCGCAGAAAAAACCATCAATACCCCAGTCGGGCAATGGGGTGAAATAGCCATCGTGGATAAGAGATTCACACGATGGAGGAAGTACTTCTCCGCAATCGGTTCGGGTGAAGTCCGTATTGTCGGTTAAAAACTGTTCGACCACACTTGAATTTTCCTCAGCTTCGATGGAGCACGTGGCATACACCAGAATTCCACCGGGAGAGAGCATGGGGGCGGCCAGGTTCAGCAGTTCGAGTTGTCTGGTGCGATAGGCAGCCAGTTCTTCCTCTCGTCTGTTCCAGCGAATATCAGGGTGCCTGCCGATGACTCCGGTTCCTGAACAGGGGGCATCGACGAGCAGACGATCAAAAGCGGAGGGGCCGGTCCCGGCAAACTCCTGAAGACTCTGAT
Source organism: Desulfocapsaceae bacterium (assembly GCA_051010975.1). GTDB lineage: Bacteria > Desulfobacterota > Desulfobulbia > Desulfobulbales > Desulfocapsaceae > JABDQA01. Next base: position 6,132 of record JBPCUV010000289.1, on the reverse strand, counting down.
TACAGGTATCCACCCGGCAGCCAAGATGCCGGGCCTTGAGGTTTTGTTCTAGTAGCTGAAAACGCCGTGGGTCCGGTTCGATAGCCGTCACCTTGCTTGTTTCGCTGTCCAGCAGAGACATCAAGTGGGTGGTTTTGCCGCCCAGCCCGGCACAAGCATCCAGACAGGAGAGGCTGGAGGGAAATGGGCCCAGCAAAAGTGAAGCCAGCTGGGAAGCCTGATCCTGTACCTGGACCGTGCCCTGGTCTATTCCCTCGATATCATTTATCTTACCGTGGTACCCGGGCAGAATCAAAGAATCTGGTGCATAGCTGCCGTTGACCGCTTCGATGCCTTGACTGACAAGGGTTTCGCGCAGCATCGCCTGATCTTCTTCTGAACCTGTCCTGAGACAAAGTAGAGGCTCCAGGTTGTTGTGGCGGCAGATCCTTATCATCTCATCTCTGCCGTGCTGTTTTTGCCAGCGGTCGGTCAGCCAGGCCGGATGGTTTAAGATCAGCCTATCGGCATTATCTGGCTCCTCCGGTCCGGGCAGATGTTGTTTCTGGCGAAGTGATTCCCGCAGTACACCGTTGACGAATCCCTGCACCTTAGAAGGATATCTTTTACTTTTCACCGCCTTGACCGTTTCGTTCACTGCAGCAGAAGGGGGGATTCTGTCGAGAAAAAAAAGCTGGAACAGGCCGCTACGCAGGGCTTGATGAACAAATGGTTTCAGTTTGTTCAGCGGTTGTCGGCAGAGCAGTTTGAGCAAACAATCCAGATATTCTCGGTTCCTGAGGACCCCGTACACGATCTTTTTTGCCAGCTGCCTGTCTTTTTGTCCGAGATCAGCCTGTCGATCGATTCTCTCAAAGATCACGGATACCGGTAGCCTGGTCTTGTCAAGTTCACACAGGGTAGTTATCGCAGCGATCCGCGGATTTGCTCTCATGTTAGTGTCATGTCGGTCGATTTGTGAAAGAGGAGAGGTTTGCCGCAGCTATCGTAATCATCAACCTCCACTGCTCTATATAAAAGTCGGCGGGTTATCGGTGAGCCATTATAATCATTATTTGGAGATACAGCGAGGAACCCATCTGCAACCATCATCAGAAAATGACTGCTGCTTCTGGACAGCAGTCCTCCTTGCTGTTAAGTTTAATCCTTGATCAAAAAAAGAGTCACGGGCAGGAGATACGGCTAAATTATGAGGATGAGAAACCCAGGCCGTGGTGTGCGGCTGGTCATTGCAGCAGTACTCATGCTGCTGCTGTCGGAAGCTGAGGCATCAGCATTTACGCTGGAACAGGTGCGCCTCCGTGATGAATTGCTCTGCGGGGTGTCGTCCGATCTCCCCGGATTTTCCAAAGCAGACCCGGAAGGAACCTGGCACGGTCTCAATGTCGATATATGCCGAGCCGTTGCCGCCGCCATTCTTGGCGACAGCAGCAAGGTCAAGTTTATACCGCTCAATAAGAACGATTCGATCACCTCGATACTTTCCGGAGAAGTTGATCTACTATCGATGAATATAGAGTGGAACCTTAGCTATGACACCTCTGTCGGCATCAACTTCTGCGGTGTCAGTTTCTATGACGGTCAGGGCTTTATGGTACCCGTGAAAAAAGGGGTAAGCAGCGTGCTGGAGCTGGAAAACAGCTCCATATGCCGTGATCCCGAGGATCCCTCATATGGTGGGTTCGAGGACTTCTTTTCAAGTCATAATCTGGTTTACAAAAATGTCGAATTCAATGGTCCAGAAGGTTTTTTCAATGCCGTCCAATCCGGCCAATGTGAGGTGGTCAGCGGCAACCTGTCGCGTCTACTTTTTCTAAGGATGCAGCTATCGAAACCAGAAAATTTCCAGATACTTCCGGAAACCATTTCAAGACGACCGCTGGGACCTGCGGTACGTCAAGGCGATGACGGCTGGTTTAATATCGTCCGCTGGGTATTGTTCATCCTTAAAATTTCAGAGGACGAAGGTTTGAGCTCTGCCAATATCGAGGCGATGAAATCCAGTACCAACCCTGACATCAGGAAGCTGCTCGGTCTGGAAGGCATAAAGGGAAAAGGGCTCGGACTTTCCGATGACTGGATTATCCAGGTCATCAGCCAAGTAGGTAATTATGGTGAAATTTTCGAACGCAACCTCGGCCGCGGTTCGCAGATTAACCTTGAGCGCAACCTAAACGAGCTCTGGAGCCGTGGCGGGCTCCATTATGGTCCTGCCATCAACTAGGCCCCTCCAGGTCTATTCATGCATATTCACTGGCTGCAGCATGTTCCTTTCGAGGGGCTTGGCACGATAAGCACATGGGCCGCCCAGCGTGGTCATACCCTGAGCTGCACCAGATTCTGGGCCGCGGATGAACTGCCGGAACCTGATTCGATGGATCTGCTTGTGGTTATGGGAGGACCGATGGGGGTCCATGACGAGCGATTGTTTCCGTGGCTGGTGGAGGAGAAGAAGTTTATCCGCCGGGCTGTGGATGAAAAGCGTGTTATTCTGGGTATCTGTCTTGGTGCTCAATTGTTGGCATCGGTCTGCGGAGCAGCGGTCTACCGCCACAGCGAGAAAGAAATCGGTTGGTTTCCTGTTACCCGTGAGAACAAGATTCCCCAATGGGCTGAAGAGATTATACCAGCCAAGCTCACCATGTTTCACTGGCATGGCGATACTTTCGATATTCCCGACTCTGCGGCTTTGCTCTGTTCGAGTGCAGCATGCAGGAATCAGGGCTTTGTCCTAGATGACAGAATCATCGCTCTGCAATTTCACCTTGAAATGACCGGCGAGGGAGTCGCTGCCCTAGTGGATAACTGTCGCAGCGAGCTAGTTGCATCATTATGGGTGCAGAACGAACAACAAATTCTTAAAGGACAGGGCTACATGGCAGCCGCTAACAAGCTCATGGAGAAGCTGCTGGATCACTGTGCCAGGCAGGCAGCAGGAATCTGAACAGCTTCTCAAAGTTCCGAAATTGAATCGAATAGATCGCTGTCTGCCTCTATTTTTGCACGATTGCCAATGATAGACCGGTAACGGTTATCTGTCATCTCCCTGATCTGATCAGCGAATGAACGCAGGTCCTCAATGGTGGTAGAGGTGATTTCCTGCAGTCGCTGTCTTTTCTGATCAGCGGTGATCCTGCACAAATATTCATTCCGCGCAGTTACGCCTTTTGCCGCTGCACTCTGATGGGGGTCAAAATTTCCATAGGTGCCGACGATCAATTGCTCAAGTGCCTGCCTGGAGAGCTCTATATCCGATACGACGCGGGGAAGCAGATCGTAGGCTTCGTATGTTTTCCTTACCTGAGGGTCACGATAGCTTATCATCGCCAGGTTGCCAGTGATCGAGCTGAACTGGATGAAGCAGCCATAGGCACCGCCGATCTGGCGAACGCTGTTCCATAGGTAGTCCCGGGAGAGGTAGGTTTTCAGGACCTCAAAAGAGCCTTTGTAGCCTCTGCCCGATTCGAAGAGATTGCCACCCTGGACGGCGAAGACAACTTCGGCGGCAGTAATAAAGGCCTCGTTTCGCACAGATTTAAGAACAGGTGGAAGAGTTGATTCACGAGACTGGTCTGGAAGCGCGTCGACAAAACGCTGGCCAACGGTCTTGAAGCGCTCAATTTCTGAGCCCTCTCCGGTAAATGAGATAACCATATTGGCACGGTTGAGCACTATCTGGGCCATCTGTTCGAGCCTGGCCAGAAATGAATCCTCCTGATTCTGATAGGCGAGTGCCAGGTCTTTGAGGCTGCGGTAGGCGGTAATGCCGCTGTATTGTTCCTGATATCTGCCTGCCGGGCTGAGGTGTGAAAAAACGCGGGTTGAGGCCAGCCCATAGCCCTCACTCTGGGCACTGTGCTCTGCCCAGGCGAACTCACGGCGGACTATTTCACCAATGCGTCCTCGATCTGTGAGAGATAAGTCAGAGAAAACTTCGGTGAGCAGATCAATTCCTCTTTCCAGGTACTCGGGCAGCATCTTTGCATTGATCCATAATATGGGCCTCACCGACTCCGGTTGGCCGAAGGTCGTATAGGTATTGACCGAATGGTTCAGGCCGCCGGTGCAGGTCGCTGTTTCCTTGGCGAACTGCATGTAGTCGAGCCGGCTGGTGCCAATTTCAGTGATAACGGTGCCAAATAGATCGAGCAGGGGGAGATATTCGGCTGGTAGGGAGGAGAGATCGAAACCAATGTCAAGATAGGAAATACGATTGGTCGGCAGCTCGTTGATCAGGGTCTGCCGGCCGAACAGCTCTTCAGAACTGGTAGTGTGAAACTCGATTTTGTCTGGCAAATCCTCCAGTTTTAGCTGCGGAAGTCTGGCCAGGGTCTTATCATCGTTTGGCTGTTGTTGTCTGGCTATGAGTTCACTGGTACGCTCCACCAGTGTTTCAAGAGCCTTTGAGTCAAGTTTGCTCTCGTATTGGTCGATGCGCTCCTGCTCCTGCTGTGCAGTCCGCCTGATTTTCTCGGAGTCGGGTTCAAGTACGACGGTCACGGTTGCCGGGTTGTCAACCAGGTAAGCTCTGATCAGTTCTTCAAAGTAGCCCTCGTTCAGAGCCTTATCACGGATTGATCTGAGCACCTCTTCGGTCTGCAGTGCTTCAAATGGGTCGGTTCCGTATTTGAAGGCAGCCAGGGATTTACTGAGCAGATCAAGGCCGCGTTGGGCCTTGCTTGCATCTTCGCGGACAGCGAACTCATATTTATTGAGTTCGGCCACCAGCAGATCCTTGGCCAGACCTGAGTTGACCATATCCTCCAAGGCCTGTTGATACTCCCTGGTAAAGGTCTGCAGATGTTGCTTGTCGCTGCCCACCAGATAAGTGATCATCACCGTATTGAAACACGAAGAAGAAAGGTAGAGTCCGCCGAAATCCTTACAAATCCCGCTGGAGAGAATTTTGTTCTTCAGTGGTGATCCGTCAGAATTGAAAAGAATGTTGGCGATCACCTGGAAGGCTCCGTTCTGCTCCCGGTCGGCCACCGTTCCGACATGAGTCCCGACTGCCAGATAAGTGCGATCTTCCGGATCGGTCGATTCGACTCCATAGCGATCGTTGATGGTCACCGGGCTGCTGGTCATGGATCCTAGATCAACTTGGGAGCGCTCCCCCCGGGACTGATAACGGCTCAGAAAGCGGTCGTTGAGAAAAGCGAGTTCATCTTCCAGCGGGGCGTCACCATAAACAAACAGGGTGCAGTTGCTCGGGTGATAATGATTCCGGTGAAATTCGCAGAACTTTTCATAGCTCAGATCGGGGATTACACTCGGGTCTCCACCGGACTCATGGGCATAGGTGGATCCGGGCATCAGACCACCGAAAATATGATGGAAGATGAGTCGGATCGGATCCGAGAAGGCCCCCTTCATTTCATTGAACACTACACCTTGGAATTGCAGCGGGCTCTGCAGGCTTTCCTTATGGTAGTGCCAGCCCTCCTGCTCAAACGTTTCGGGATCGAGCAGCGGATTAAAGACCACGTCGCAATAGACATCCATCAGATTGAAGTATTCCTTGAAGTTACGCGTGGCGAAGGGGTAGTAAGTAATATCGGATCCGGTCATGGCGTTGAGAAAGGTCATCAGTCCACCTTTATTCATTTCGCCAAAAACGTCCTTGACCGGATACTTCTGCGATCCCATCAGTACCGAATGTTCGAGAATATGGGCCACCCCAGTGGAGTCAGTGGGGGTGGTGTTGAATGCTGCCGCAAAGGTCTTGTTGGTGTCGCCGTTTTTTATGGCGATTAGCGGGCAGCCGAGTGCAAGGTGTTCAAACAAGTGAACATCAGAGCCTATCTCTTCGATGTATTCGTGACGTTTCAGTTTGAAGCCGGCGATGGTTGTTGCCGAATTGTTCTCCATGTCTTTCTTCTCTATAGCTGGTCGGTTGGAAGGTTCAGAATACTTTGTCAGAATCGAGCAGCAGGGTAACTGGGCCATTGTTGGTGATGCTGACTTCCATCATTGCCTGGAATTGTCCGGATGCAACTCTTATCCTGTGATTCTTCACCAGTTCAATAAAATTGCGGTAAACAGGTTCAGCCCTTTCAGGCGGAGCCGCTGTCGAGTAGCCGGGCCGCCGGCCTTTTCTGCAGTCCCCATAGAGGGTGAATTGTGAGACAA
>JBPCUV010000288.1:0-2904 GCA_051010975.1 Desulfocapsaceae bacterium | reverse complement strand
CTGGAGGTTACCGCCGTTATTGGATTCAGGGGAGGTGCGAGTAGATTTATTACCAAATATGATCACTATGTCCTTGAAGAAGAGGTAGAAAACAAGAAAAAAATCCAGGATTGGATTACTCGCTTCTCGAGTCGGGGAATTATTATCGAACAATGTGCAATTGCCGCTGAAATTAATGACATTCCACCAGATGACTTTCTATCGGAAGTCAAAATTGTCGGCAACGGTTACATATCGCTGGTGGGGTACCAGGCCCAGGGCTATTCTGTGGTTCCCATGGACTAACTGAGCGTTCCAGACTGTCAGCCTCTCGGCTGATACTGAATGCAGGGCTCCCCAATCTAGTTAGTCTATTGTCCGGGATCGATAACCGATATACCTTCCCAAATTAAGATGGCCAGCATTGACTCCCGCCATCTACCCTGATGACCTCGCCGCTTACAAAGCTCGACGCATCGGAGGATAAAAACTCTACGGCCGCTGCTATTTCCATCGGCCAGCCATAGCGATCCAGGGTTCCTGATTGGACCTTGCGAGCATTTTCAGTTTTCCTGGAGGCTAAAAAACGCTCGGTTACAGTATCTCCTGGAGCAACCACGTTTACTGTAATGTCGTAAGGCCTGAGCTGTACTGCCAGGCAGCGGCTGTACTCGTGCACCGCAGCTTTGGCAGAAGCATAAATAGTTGAACCGGATATTCCAGTAAGAGCGGCAATACTGCCAATATTAACAACCTTGCCATATTTGCGCTTCATCATGCCCGGTACAACAGCTTTGCAGCATAGCACGCAGGTCAGAAAATTCCGGTCCATGACAATATTTATATCCTCAACTGAAATGGAAAGCGCGTTGTTACCCTCCGGCTTTCCTGCCAGTTCAGCCTGAACACCTTTTGTGCCTATATCGCCTCCGGCGCAGTTGACCAGAATGTCGATTGGTCCGATTTTTTCGTCTATTTCCGTCACGATATTCTGAACAATAGTATAGTCGGTCAGATCCCCGGTAACTGCAATGCAGGAGACACCATACTCCTTCTCGATATCTTCGGCGTTTGCTGCCAGGCTTTCTCCTTCGCCAAATACGCTCGGTGAATCGAGCCTACTGCCATGAATGACAACCTTTGCGCCCCTTGAGGCAAAATGTTCTGCAATGGCCTTGCCGATTCCACGGGACGAACCGGTAATCCAGGCGACCCTGTCGTTAAGCGATTTTGTCTTGTTGGAACTCATAGTTTTTCCTCTAAGGCTTTCGGGGCCCGACCTCGGTCATGGTCCGTGGAGGAATTCAGCCTATCCCATCACGAGATCTGGACCGAATTTTCAAGAAGCTTCACCTAGCAGCTGGGGTGTACACCCCCTGCACACACTGCGACCATTCAGATCTTCCAGCTTGGTTTTCATGACCATCTCACCGCAGCTCTCACAGGGGAGTGATTGTGCAATGGTAGCTGAAGGTGGGAGCGGACCGGTTAGTTTCTGGATCTCAAAAAAATTGCCGGGACCAGCGCTAAAAAGATTGCTTATCCTCATTTCACTGATCTCTTCATATCTTTTTATCTCCTCAGGCGAGGCTTGACCCGATCGGATCAGTTCACGCAGGTTTAGTTCTTCCTCAGGGGCATTCAGTACATCCTGTTTGAGAACAAGTCGTATTGTCTTGCCGGTAGATCTATTGCCAAAAGTAAAGGCCATTTTACCATGGTCTTTGAAGAAAAAATTGCCTTTACCGAACGTACAACCGGTCAAGACTTGAACTGCATCGCAGCAACAGGCATCGTTTTCAACGATTGCAACCAGTTCTTCATCTACTGCTCTTTCCACCTCCAAATGCTCAAGTGCAAGTGTGGCGGCCAGATATCCGATAGTAAGTCCCATGCAGGTGTGCCCGTGAAATCTGACACACTCCTGGTAGTCGCTCTGGTTGGTAATATAATCTGGTATATACATTTTGAAGATTCCTACTAAAATTTGGTAACTTGAATAAAACTAAGAGCAGTCATTTCTTGTCAACTTGTTCATCTTATATAGTGTCGATGCGAACGATTAATTGTACAACCCAAAAACGTCTTAAACGGCTGAAATCAAGTGACCATAATAATAATTCAAAAGTCTTCTGGGCTCTATTGCCAGTGCAACATGGTCTTTCAAACATATGCCAATTAATCAGTTAAATCCATAGCAAAAAATATACACAGGAATCAAGCGCTGGTAATCTTGAAGTTGGCAGAATTTGGCCCACTTATAAAATAAATCATTGCTGAATTATTAAATTTAGTCTATTTCATCCAGTAGCCTCACAGGAGAGAACTGTTTTATGGGTGAAAATTGATTAGCTTAGAGTGCTGCCTGGCAATCTATGCCTGTTATTATTCAGGAAGGATTTCTACAATCACGGGAATGAAGTTAGATAGGAACAGCGAGTGATTTTTTTATGTTGTCCCATGATATAGATATACTTGGCTTTTTTTCTTGCTATCAACTACTATGTACGAGAATAGTCCGAAACTACGAAACGTATACCCACCGCAAAGCTCAAATTGTACCTCTGTGGTAGTGTCTTCTCCTTCGATTTCGGCGTATGTATCTGCACGACGAGAGGCAGTTTGTCTGGGCATCCAGACTTCAAGTCGAAGTGTCAAAAGATGGTTCGGCGCAATAACAAAAGGGTCTTAAAAGACCCAGCTCAAAGGAGTATGCAAAGATGGCTGAAGGTACAGTAAAGTGGTTTAACGATGCAAAAGGTTTTGGTTTTATCGAGGTGGACGGTGGTAAAGACGTATTTGTTCATCACTCTGCAATTCAGGCCGAGGGTTTCAAGTCCCTGACGGAAGGCGCACGGGTGACCTTCGATATTGTTGATGGTCCCAAAGGACCCGCTGCAGCAAACGTTGTCCAGCAGTAAGAAC
>JBPCUV010000287.1:0-4497 GCA_051010975.1 Desulfocapsaceae bacterium | reverse complement strand
GTGATTTAGGCGGCCATGAACTTCCCAATGCCGGTGTTGGTTACCGGCTAGAGCTCCAAGATAGGCGTAACCTCCGACTGGACGTGGGAGTGGGCTACGATGAAGTGGGCGTCTACTTGAACTTCGCCGAGGCTTTTTAATATGAAGGCAGAGATGTGTACTCTTTATCGACTTGACGTCAGCCAACGAAACAGGCTCTAAGCCGTCTCTGACGGGGGTGGGGGATTTTCCGGCTACTGACAACTACAACGTAGACCCATCAGGTACAATCGCCTGGAGTAATCAGTGCAGTCTTCAAGAAAAAAATCTCAGAGTGACGGAGCGCAGTATTCGCTTTCTGAACAATCCAGTAAATTTGTCTGCGGGAAGACAGATGCGGGAAAAGTGCGGCCTCACAACGAGGATTGTTTCTTGATCAGCAATGAAAAAAAACTCTATATCGTATCAGATGGCATGGGAGGCTACGAAGCGGGTGAGATTGCCAGCCGTATAACCAAAGAGTTGGTAAACGAATACTTCACTCAGGATTTGATCACCATGCTCCTAAACGGTGATAAAGACATCGGCAGCGAATTGAAACTGAGTCTACTGACAGCCAATCAAAAAATCCTCGAGATGTCTGAACAAACACCGGCTTATCGAGGAATGGGGTGCACGATCGTCATAGCACTAATCATCAAAGACGTGTTGCACTTGTGTCATGTGGGAGATTCCCGCGCTTACGTAGCCACTCAATCTGAAATCCATCTCACCACCACCGATCACAGCGCAGTCATGGAACTGGTTAGATCTGGCCGGATGACTTTGGACGAAGCCCGGAAGAGTCCAGCAAAAAATCGCCTGAGTCAAGCTGTTGGAGCCCGGGGGCCTGTAGAACCTGAGTACAGCTTTTTTCGCCTCGAGGACGGGGACAAGATACTTTTGTGCTCTGACGGCCTCTGGGACATGTTGTCGGATAAGGAAATCTTTCAAATTCTTAAAAAGAAAAAAACGGTTAAATACTATTGTGACGAGCTTGTCAAAGCAGCCAATAAGGCTGGTGGCCAGGACAATATCACCGTTGTCGTGATCCATAATCGAGCAAAGGAAGCTGAGGACATATGAATCTTTGTTACAGTGCTTGACGAGGTTTTTTATTGGTTTCGAAACTAGTGGTGCTATCGGGGCTACGCGTTAAGGCTGTAATAACCCGGCCTGCTGACGTTTGTCAGAGAGGACAACCGTACGATTGTGAAGGTCTAGTCCAGACCTATTTAGGATTTTACCACACCAAACAACTAGAAGTAGTTAGGCGCTATGGCATACATAAAATCTTTTAAATTGTACTCGGTTGATATTCCTTTCAAGCGTCCATTCAAACATGCAGCTGCATCACGGCAGACATCCTCAAGCCTTTTTCTACAATGCACGACCGATACCGGGACCACAGGCTTTGGCGAATGTTTGCCGCGATCCTATGTCACGGGAGAAACCCGAGACGGGGCATTCGAGCTCCTTGACACCGCCATCTTGCCAAGGCTGATCGGTACAGAATTTGAATCTTTTGATCAGGTCACGAGGTATCTGGAATCCTGCGACGGTAAAGCGCCTAGCGTTTGGCTGGATCCGGATCAGCCCCAGAGTGCAGCCTGGTGTGCGGTTGATCTGGCTCTTCTGGATACCTTTGGCCGGACCTTCAATGAACCGGTCTGGCTCAATGACAACACCAGCTTCCCATCTTCAACACGTTACTCTGTGGTGATCTCAAGTGACTCCGGATTTAAAACCTTGTGCCTGGTTCGGCTGATGGCCGCCCCTCAGGTAAAGATGAAAGTGGAAAAAGAACACGGAGCAGAAGCGGTCCGGAGAGCGCGTAAAATTCTAGGTTCAAAGTGTGATATTCGTGTTGATGCCAATATGGCCTGGGATGTGGACGAAGCGCTGCACAATATGCAGAGGTTGGTCCCACTCGGTGTCAATTCATTCGAACAGCCGGTAGCGGCCGATGATATTGACGGTCTGGCCGAACTCGTTAACAGATCAGATCTTGGCGTCATGGTCGATGAAAGTCTGAGCCACCGGGAATCTTTGGACAACCTCATCGAGAAAAAGGCCTGCACTGCCGTCAATGTGCGGATATCCAAATGCGGTGGCCTGATTGCCGCCCATAATCGCTGCCGGCAGGCACTGGCAGCAGGGTTGACAATTCAGGTGGGTTGTCAGGTCGGAGAGTCTTCCCTGCTTTCGGCCGCCCATCTGAAATTGATAACTGCGGTCAGGGAGGTAAAATACGCTGAGGGGTGCTTCGGCCGCCTCCTCTTACGGGAAGATCCTGTTGTTCCTTTGCTACAGTTTGGCTATCGGGGAAAGAATCCGCCGGTACCGACGGCCCCGGGGCTTGGCGTAGATATGGACGCTGGGATTCTTGAACGCTGTACGACCAGAAGCAGTGTCGTTCAGTAGTGTAGGCCTGAATTGCGATACCATCAAACACGTCACATCGGGCGCGGCATCAACCACACAGAGACAGTTCGAACTTATTCTGCGGTGTTGAGTTGATCGAGAAGTTGATCAATCCACTCCCGTTCCTTTAGCACGTGTTCGAAGATAGTCTGATTCTCACTCACCTCTTTTGAAGCTTCCAGGTAGGCTCGGGCTTCGCCAATTCTGCCCTGGTCTATTAGTTTATTGATTTGCTCCTTAAACAATTCGAAGAGAACAATCTCAGCTTGATCATCGGATAAATATACGAGCATGCCCGTCACTCCCCGGGCATTTCCGCGAATCAGATCAAAAAGCACCCGATCGCGTATGCGGAGCCTTTGAAGTTCCTCTTGGGCAGATGAGTAATCTTGGCGGTCTGAAGGGAGGTCACTGAGCCGTGCGATTTCCTCGGCTATAACCACTCGTTCCGCTTTCCATTCGTCAATTTGAGCATAGGCCTGTCCCACCAAATGGCGTTCAAACGAGGCGTGGAAAGCCATACCCAAAATAGCTAAAACTCCAAGAAAAGCCAGTGTCCCCACGGTGGAAGCCAAGGCAGGACGTCTCCAGACCCAATTGTAGAAGTGTTCGCGAAGACTTGGTGTGCATGCTGTCACCGGCAGGTGTTCCAGGTGGTGGCGCACATCTAGTGCCAGTTCGGTGGCGTCGGTATAGCGTTGGAAGGGATCCTTGTGAAGACACTTCATGCACACTGCCGAGAGTGATCGATTGGTTCGCTTATTCAGTTTATTTGGCGGCTCGGGGTCGTGGTACCGCGTCTTGCTCAAGGCTTCTCTGGCTGTTTTGGCCTGGAATGGCTGCATTCCGGTCAGAATTTCGTAGAGGATGGTGCCCAAGGAGAAAACATCGGTGCGCTCGTCGCTCTCAAAGGTGTAGCCATGGGCCTGTTCAGGCGACATGTAGGCCGGCGTTCCCATGACTTCGCCTACTATGGTCATTGAATCGGCAACCTCTTCCTCGGTTGGAAGCTTCTTTGCGAGACCCCAGTCAATGACAAAGACCTGGCCGAGCTCACCGACCATGATATTGTCGGGCTTGAGATCGCGATGAATTACCCCTCGCTGATGAGCATAAGCCACGGTCTGGCTGACTCTTTCGAAGATATCGATAAAATGGGCCGTTCTGTGTCGGCTTTTAATTTCCTCAGTGGTGCGGTTGTCGAGCAGTTCCTGCAGGGTCTGGCCCTCAATCTTCTGCATCGAGTAGAAGCTGTGACCATCGGGGAGCATACCCGCCTCGAAAACAGGGATGGTGCCTGGATGGTTGATTTCGGCGAGGATCCGGGCTTCCTGGAAGAATCTCTCACTGTGACCCGGGTCGCTTTCCAACTCCTTGCGCAGGAGCTTCAGCGCCACCAGGCGCTCGAGTTTGCTGTCATGGGCCGTATAGACCTTTGCCATCCCACCTTCGCCTAAATGCTCGTCAAGGCTGAAATGGTGGAGCACCTCAGCTAGTTGCTCCTTATCCTTTGGGGATTCCTTCACGCGCTACTCCTGGTTGATCTCAAAAAGCGTCTCTTCAGGTTCGCATTGATAGCCCATTTTTGAGTCGAGCAGCACCGTTTTGGCCTGAAAAAGCCTCTTACCGTCGGCAACCAGCGCCTCTTTGCCCCTGTCGTACCAGCCCTGTTTCATGACCTGCAGCAGCGGATTTCCCAGGCGGCCGCTGGCGCGCTTGGCCTTGTATTCTATGTTAAGCTCGCCAAGTTGATGGTCGAGGCTTTGCAGAAATGATGCCCATTTATCCTGAGGGTATTCTGCGTTGCTTTCGATCTTAAAGACATAACGGGATTTTCCAAGGTCGGGCTCGCTCCGGAAATGCGATACGATTATCTCCACCGACGTTGCCGTCATTTCAATGGCATCGATGATCTGGTTGACCGATACTTTCTCACCGGTCAAATTAGTCATACCGCGTCCTTTGCGTTTGAATACGATTTGGGGGGTACCTCGGTAATCCCCTACAACTTCACTGACATCATTGATGTCGTAGCGGTAGAGGCCTCCCGCCGTG
>JBPCUV010000286.1:0-2709 GCA_051010975.1 Desulfocapsaceae bacterium | reverse complement strand
AGAGGAATATCACTTGTTATTACAAGGTCTTCAGATTCAGCGTTTTTTACTATTTCATTGTCAGCTACATCTGGACCTTGGCGAACGAGCTGAAAATGAATCAAAGAAGAATTGGGTATTCGAAACTGTCTGTTAGCAACCAGAATTAATTGTATTCCGGTCCTCTCGTAAGCTTCCCTATTTGGTAGACAGTTGAGAAATAGAGTCTTCCGGCTGTTTCATCATATATTCTGACGGCGTCAGATCATTCAAAGAATCATGTGGCCGTTGTTCGTTGTATTCTATCATCCACCAATAAGTGGTTTCTCTTACTTGATCTATATCATTGAATAAATACAGATCAAGCACCTCGTTACGATAGGTTCGGTTAAAGCGTTCGATATATGCATTCTGATTCGGCTCACCTGGCTGGATATAGTGGATTATCATTCCTGCCTGCCTAGTCCAACCAACAAAATCACCGCTGAGAAATTCCGGGCCGTTATCTACTCGCAATACGTCCGGCAAGCCACGCTCTTTTTGTAACCTTTCAAATACACGGATCAATCGTTTACCAGTGATCGATGTATCAATCTCGATAGCCAGAACTTCCCGGTTATAATCATCTATAACGTTAAACGTTCTGAACTGCTTACCGACATACAGCGAGTCACTCATAAAGTCAGCTGACCAGACTCGATTGGCATGGTCCGGGACAAACAACGGCTGCTTAACTCGTTCCGGTAACCGTTTCTTGGCCCGACGCTTTTGGTTCAGCTTCAGTTTGCAATACACTCGATACACACGCTTGTGATTCCAGCTAAATCCCTTTCTTCTCAGAATCTTAAACGTTTTCCAAAATCCATGACGTGAATGCGTTGATATCACCTCATTGATTGCGTCAATGACTTCACTGTCATCACGACCCTTTGGTGGTCGATAGTAGGCCGCCCGAGACAGGCCAATGCAGTTGCAACTCCGTTGAACTGACAATTTATGTGAGTCTATCAAAAACTGGATGGCTTCTCGTTTCTCAGGCGACCTTAAAGCTTTTTTTCAATGAGATCTTTTAGGGCTCTGTTCTCCAGAGCCATGTCCGCATACATTCGCTTGAGCTGAGAAAGCTCTTTTTCAGTTTCCTTCAAGCGCTTCAGATCTGAAGCGCTCATTCCACCGTACTTTGATTTCCAGTTGTAATAGGTTGCATCTGAGATCCCATGTTTACGACAGATATCTTTGACCAACATGCCGCTATCAGCTTCATTGAGGATGCCGATAATCTGGGTCTCGCTGAATCGTGACTTTTTCATTTGAACCTCCTGGCTTGATTTATTTTGCCAGAAAGCTCTACTTTTCACATGTCTCTTTTCTAGGGAAGCTTACGGTAGAATCATCTCATTAGGGGACGGTTGACTTTAGCTTCGTACGAATTAATGGTGAGATATAGCCTCAAGATAGAACAAATGATCACAGCTGCATAAAACCAGTTCTTTCCTCTTGGTTATCGATATCTCTACCAACCTATTATCCCCATACAATAGATCCTTCGCTTTTTGATAAGGAGACGATTCGTGAAAATAATCAGACTCATTATTTCAGCATTAGTTCTGGCTGCAATTATTAGCACCGGCGCTATCGCCAATAACGCACATTTTGATGCCAAAGGCAATTCACCTTCAAGCCATACAGTTCAGACATGGGAAGATGTAAAAGATAAAATGGCGTTTGAAGACAAGCGGGACTTCGAAGAGCAGCAAAAGGGCTTTATTGCTGCCCCAGACTACACAGAGATCATGGCAGAGGCCGGTCATGTCGCCTGGAGTATGGGTAGGTATTCGTTTTTGCTAGAAGATAAAGAGTACCAAAGCATTCACCCCTCTCTTCAACGGCAGGCGGTTTTAAATATGAACTACGGTTTGTATGAGGTCATCCCCGATATTTACCAGGTTCGAGGGTTTGATCTGGCCAATATCACTTTTATCAAGGGCGATACCGGCTGGATTGTATTTGACCCACTTACGTCTGCGGAAACAGCACGGGCAGCTCTTAACCTGATCAACGAACATTTGGGTGAACGTCCGGTGGTAGCCGTTGTCTATTCCCATTCACATGCCGACCATTGGGCCGGTGTAAGAGGTGTCATAGACGAAAAGGACGTTGCCAGTGGTAAGGTGAAGGTTATTGCCCCCACCGGGTTTTTAGAACATGCCGTGGCGGAAAACATCTACGCTGGGAACGCGATGAACAGAAGGCTGTTTCTGCAGTATGGAGTATTATTGCCGGCCGATCCTCATGGTCATGTGGATCAGGCCATTGGAAAAAATACATCTGCCGGCAGCGTAGGTCTCATTGCTCCTAATGTCACCATTACGGAACATATCACGGAAATGACCGTCGACGGAGTAAAAATGATTTTTCAGGATACACCAGACACGGAAGCGCCGTGTGAAATGAATACCTATTTTCCGGAACTGAAAGCGTTTTGGGCCGCTGAAAATATCACCGCCACGATCCACAACATTTACACGTTGAGAGGTGCAATGGTCAGGGATGCGTTGAACTGGTCAAAAAACATCAATGAGGCTCTCTATCTCTTCGGACAAGAAGCAGAAGTGATGTTTGCCTCACACTCCTGGCCACGCTGGGGAAATGACAGGGTTCAAGAAGTGATGAGAGACCAGCGGGACACCTATGCTCATCTGAATAATGGGGTGCTACACCTGGCAAACC
>JBPCUV010000285.1:0-3604 GCA_051010975.1 Desulfocapsaceae bacterium | reverse complement strand
CAGATGACTACCGTTGCCGATGCCAACGTCTTCAACCTCGCGGTAGAGGGCACCTTCGACAATGCCCAGGCAGCGGTGAAAGCGATCTTCAGCGATATCGAGTTTAAAAACAATTATCAGCTGGGTGCGATCAATTCGATCAACTGGGCAAGAATTCTAGCTCAGGTGGTATACTACATCTACAGCTGTCTGCATGTGGCGGGACACGAGAAAAACAGCGCCGTCTCTTTCTCCGTGCCCACAGGAAATTTCGGTGACATCTTTGCCGGCTACATAGCCAAGAAGATGCTGCCTGAAGGCTGTATCAGCAAACTGGTGCTGGCCACCAACGCAAACGATATTCTGTCACGCTTCGTTAATGAAGGCGACTACTCCCTGGGTGAAGTTATTTCCACCTCTTCCCCTTCCATGGATATCCAGGCGGCTTCCAACTTTGAGCGCTACCTCTATTACCTGATGGACAGTGAACCCGATCTGGTGCGGGAGGCCATGCTCAAATTCAACGTCGACGGCAAGCTCTATCTACAAAATTATCTGGCCCATATAAAAAGGGATTTTGCCGCCTCATCGATCTCAGAGGATGAGGTTATTCAAACCATCGCCCGCTATTACCAGGATTATCACTATATTCTTGACCCGCACACCGCGGTTGGTATAAGGGCTGCCGAGCAGCAACGCGATCAGGGGGTAGCCATGGTCTGCCTGGCAACTGCACACCCCGCCAAGTTTGGAGCCACTGTTGCACAAGCGATCGGCAGGCAACCCGAACTTCCCCCCTCACTGGCCGAACTGGAAGGTAAGCCCAGCCGCTGTGAAGTGATGGACTGCTCGATTGAAGAACTCATGGCCTATATAGAAAGCCATGCGCTCAATCGGCCATGAGCAGCACCGCCATCTCCTACAGAGACAAGGTCGAAAGGGCCGCTTCCTATATTAAAAATATCTGTGCAGATATTCCGAGCACAGCCGTGCAGCTTGGCACGGGGCTTGGTGATCTGAGCCTGAAGCTGGAGCTCGAACATGAGATTGCCTACGAGGACATCCCCTGTTTTCCGAGCTCGACGGTCGAAAGTCATCGGGGTGCTCTGCTGGTTGGTCGTCTAGGCGGCTGCCGCACACTGATTCTCTCCGGTAGGTTTCATTTTTACGAAGGATATTCGACCCAGGAAATCACCCTGCCAATCAGGGCACTGCAGCTTTTGGGAATATCGAATTTGATTATCACCAACGCCGCCGGCGGACTCAACCCGCTGTTTCTGCCGGGTACCATCATGGTCATCAGGGATCATCTCAATTTCCTAGGAGAGAATCCGCTGCGGGGTCCCAATATAGAGAAATGGGGCCCTCGTTTTCCTGATTTTTCTGAGCCCTATAGTCCGGATTTGATCAAAATGGCCCTGGACAGCGCCGATCGCTGCAAGATCGATAGAGTTGTCACCGGCACCTACGTGTGTATTCCCGGTCCCAGCCTCGAGACACCTGCAGAGACTCGCTGGCTCAGACAGTGTGGAGCTGATGCGGTCGGCATGTCGTCGGTGCCCGAAGTGATCGTCGCCCGACACGGTTCGATGCAGGTTCTGGGCCTATCGCTAATCTCTAACGTCAATGACCCCGAAAATTTCCAGCCTATTGTGTTGGAAGATATCATTGCCGAAGGGCGGCGGGCCTCAGAAAGGCTCGAGAAACTGATCGGCGAATTTATCAACCGACTGAACGGTAGAGGCTGATTTTACCATGGACGGTAAAAACGAACGGGCGGAACAGATCATCTCGGGCAGATATCTGTTACCCACCTGGCGTCAGACTGACTGCATAGACAATGGTGCCGTCGCAGTTTATCAGGATCGGGTGATGGCGATTGGCAGCCGCGAACAACTGACGGCAAAGTTTCCCGAGGCGGAAGAACTGCATGAACCGGCTGGATTGATTATGCCCGGCCTGATCAACACCCATACCCATGCCCCGATGAGCTATCTGCGCGGCATTGCCGACGACCTGCCGCTTATGACCTGGCTGCAGGAGCTCATCTTTCCGGTCGAACAGAAACTCGATGGTGAGATGGTCTACCACTCTACCCTGCTTTCCATTGCCGAAATGATAAAATCGGGAACTACCAGTTTCTGCGATTCGTACCTGTTCGCCGGCGAGGTTGCCAGGGCAGTTGACGAAACAGGCATCAGGGCCTGGATCGGTGAAGTCCTTTATGATTTCGATTCACCCTCCTACGGGAAGATCGATAATGGTTTTGAGGTTGTCAGAAACCTGTTTGCCACTTACCGGGACCACCCGCTTATCACCATCACCGTCGATCCTCACAGCATCTATACCTGTGCCCCTTCACTGTTGGAAAAATCGGGAGCACTGGCTGAGGAGTTTGACAGCCTCTTCGTCGTTCATCTCTCCGAAACCGAGTCCGAAGTCGCAACTTGTGTCGAGCGTTACGGGATGACGCCGGTACAGCATCTCGAGCAACTCGGTCTGCTGAACAGCAGGGTGCTGGCAGCCCACTGCGTGCAACTGACTCCCGAAGAGATCCAGCTGTTGGCGAAGCGACAAGTCCGGGTGAGCCATTGTGTCGAGTCGAATATGAAGCTTGCCTCCGGGGCTGCGCCCATACCTGAGCTGCTGAAACAGGGAGTGTGCGTATCCATCGGCACTGACGGTCCCGCCTCCAACAATGACGTCGATATGTTTTCAGAGATGAGCAGCGTCGCCAAAGTCCACAAGGTCGTAACCATGGATCCAACAGCCATGGATGCTGAAACCACCCTGTGCTGTGGAACTATCAACGGCGCCAGAGCGCTGAGAGTGGACACGGAGATCGGCACCCTGGAGCCGGGGAAAAAAGCAGATCTCATCGTCCTGGACCTGGATCAACCACATCTGGTACCGATATACAATCTACCCTCGCATCTAATCTATGCGGCCAGGGGCGGCGATGTGATCCATTCGATGATTAACGGCCGGCTGGTCATGAGAGATCGAAAACTGCTGACCATCAATGAGCAGATGGCAGTAGCCAAGATGCAGGAAATCAGTTCCAAAGTTTTGCAAATCAGAAGTAAAAACGGAACAGGTAAATGAAACAGCGGAGCCAAGCTGTCCAGCTTGACTTTCTGATCATACTAATCTATACATAGCCCTACATAAAGGCAGATCTGCTGCCGGATTACTCTAACCACAACAGCACTATCGAGGTACGCACATGTTCGGACTGGGAATGCCTGAACTTATAGTTATACTGGTGATTATCGTCATCATTTTCGGGGCCGGAAAACTTCCTGAAATCGGCTCCGGCATAGGCAAGGGAATCAAGAACTTCAAGGAAGCTACTAAACAGCAGGACGAAACCAAAACCCTAGACGAGAACAATAAGGATTCTGAGGACAGCACCAAAAGCTGATCACTCAGACGATCGGAGCAGACACCATGTTTGGACTCGGAACCCCTGAGCTCATAGTTATTCTAGGTATTGCCGTACTGATTTTCGGCGGCAAGAAACTACCCGATATTGGCTCCGGTCTTGGCAAGGCGCTCGGCTCCTTCAAAAAAGAAGTTGGAGATGTGAAAGCCAGCGGCCAAGGGCTGATCGACGACATTCCGG
>JBPCUV010000284.1:0-6733 GCA_051010975.1 Desulfocapsaceae bacterium | reverse complement strand
CTGTGGCGGTTACGCTGGGCACCTCGCAGGAGCAGCAGGTCAAAAAATTCTTTCCCAACGCAAAGATCAACAGTATTGAAGCACCTGCCAGGGATTTTCAGGAAGTTCTCGCCGGGAGGGCACAAGTATCGGTTACCAGTAACCTCGAGGCCAGCTTACTTACCCAGGCCCATCAGCAGCTCGCAGTAGTTCCCGTCACAGAGCCGCGGACGCCCGCTGATCTTGCCTTCATAGTGGCTCAGGGCGATCAAATATGGCTGAATTATCTCAATCACTGGATAACAATTAAGCTCAATCGGGGCTTTTTCGATGACCTGAAGAGAAAATGGATGCCGGGTGTTTAGGGACCCACACTGTCCGCTTGCATCGATAATGTCCCGGGGGACATTATGAGCCGAAAACGGTTTCTCTTTATTCCAGCTCTGATCCTAGCCAGTGCTGTCATCCTGACTGGTTGCAGCAGTTCCAGCTACGAGTGGGGCTGGTTCGAAATCTTACCAACGACCGATCAGGGTGCCTCCAATCTCAAGTTTCTTTTGGGCGGGGTCTGGATGACGCTGGCCTTGTCGCTGACCTCGATCTTTTTTTCAATCTTGATCGGACTATTCATCGCTTTGACGGGTATCTCCGAGACATTCTGGTTGCGCTGGGTCAACCGCACCTATGTGGAGATTTTTCGATCCATTCCCATCCTGGTATTGATACTCTGGGTTTACTACGGACTCCCGGTAGTTCTCGGCATCTCAATGAATCCGTTTACCGCCGGCGTCGTTGCCCTGGCCCTTAGCGACAGCGCTTTTGAAGCGGAAATATTCAGGGCCGGAATCCAGTCCATCGGAAAAGGCCAGATCGAGGCCGCCGACTCCATCGGCCTTAACTATTACCAGAAAATGCGGGTAATCATCCTGCCCCAGGCAGTGCGCAGAATTCTTCCTCCTTTGGGAAATCAGTTCGTTTACATGCTTAAAATGTCCTCCCTGGTTTCCATAATCGGCCTGCAGGAGCTAACCAGACGAGCAAACGAGCTCACGGTCACGGTTTATAGACCGCTTGAAATTTACACAGTGCTGGTGATTGAGTATCTTCTGCTGATCCTCATTTTTTCCTGGATGGTCCGTCGACTTGAACACAGATTAAAAATCCACTAGTCGGTGATGCTGTCTGATAAATCTGATCGTCCACCACTCCTGCAATGAGATGAAAAGGGTTCTTCGTGAACTGCGGAAAGATTCGATACGTAAAGGTTTAGTGTTTTTTATCTTCTATTTGCTCAGCATATCGACCGCCCCCAATCCATAGTTTTTTCCAACTTGAGTTATCGGCAAAACCCGGGTAAAAAAGCAGACATGTCAGAAATGGATGGCCGTGTCGACAACAAATCAAACTAAAGGAGCAACATATGAAAACCCTTATTACCGCAGTATTGATTTTTCTTTTTGCTACCGCTGCCACAGCAGCTCAATACAACTTTATGGCTGCCGAAGAGTTGAAAAAACGGATCGATTCGAACGACGATATACTGATCATCGACATCCAGGTTGAAGAGGATTTCAGGCAACATCATATCCCCGGTTCACTGGCCACCCATGCCTATCCGGTCAAAACCAGCGACGATCTTACCCGACTCGATCCGGTCGTCAAATTGCAGCAGAACGACACCAGACCTGTGGTTATCGTCTGCCCGCGGGGAGCAGGCGGGGCGAAACGCACCCACGATTACCTCATGGCCAACGGTATCCTCAAAGATCGACTGTGGATTCTGGAAAAAGGAATGTCAGGCTGGGAATATAACGACCTGATCACGGCCCTGAACTGAGCCAAAATAACATTAATTCCTGCGGGCGGTCAGTCAGCAATCCGCTGCCTGACCGCTGTACTTTTATCAGCTGATCTGCCCTCTGAAATACCAGCCAATCATCAGCATTCCGCTTGCCGCAACCCAACTGCCTATCACCCTGACGACGATCCTTGCCCACGACCGCTCAAGTGATACGACAAAGGCACTCAAGAGAGCGACGAGTACGAAAAGCGCTCCCATAATCCCCAAAAGTGCCGGACCTCCCGGTCCCGATTTCAATACCAGTCCGTTGAGTACGCCATGCAGCAGCCCTATAACTGCGGTCATTGGACCTATCAGCTGCACCGGTAGTTTCGCATCGGCGGCAATGAGGCCGCCCAGCAGGAGAAAAGAGATTGCCGGCACAGGGATGGCCACATCCAGATCAAGTTTCAGCCCAACCAGGCCGCCAAGCAACCAGGCAAGGGGCAGCAGAAACATTGCATAGCGACCCGCCCGGGGACCTCGCATCCCACAATAGAGCGATAAGGCAATCACCGGCACAAGATCTTCCGGCGTGAGCAGCAGGTGGCCTATCCCGTCATATACCGGTCCCATACCGGTGGTAACCAGGTGAGCAGAGGCAACTGCGGGGAGCAGAAAAAGTGCACTTAACGACCCCAGAACCAGCGCGCCTGTCCGTTGGATGCAGGCCGATTTCATGTTACCGCCTGCCAGAAAAAGAAACATCCCATGCCAAGGATGAAGGCCCCCGCCCCCCTCAGCACTATTTTACCAAACGAAAACCGGTGCAGCAGTCCGATCAGGATGCCCACCCCGTGCAGCAGGCCGGTACCGATTACGAATCCCATTGAATAGAGCAGTCCACTCTGTCCCGGTGGAAGCTCGGTACCATGGGCGTGCCCATGAAAAATTGCAAAGAAACCGACCAGCATAACCGCAATGGGCAGTTTCGGCCTCACCTCGCAGAAAACCATCAGCCCCAGAAGAACAGCCGACAGGGCGATACCAACCTCAACGCCGGGAACCGGAATGCCCACCAGTCCCATCATGGCGCCGACCGTCATCATCATCGGGAAGGCGATCGGCAGCACCCATAGCGCCGGACTGCCGAGTTGAGCTCCCCAGAGGCCGACGGCAATCATCGCCAGAATATGATCGAGACCGGACCAGGGGTGTTCCATGCCGGTGATAAAACCGCTTGCCTGCCCCTGCTCGATATGAGCCCAGGCGAGAGACGGCAGCAGCAGGAGTAAAGTTGTGACGGAAATCTTGACTATAAAATTTGATCCGCTCCATTTAACTGCCATGCTAAAACCCCCTTATAAGCATTACGGTTCGCTGAATCGTCCAGTAAGCACCAAGACTTCCGACCGTATATCCGGGCAGCCACAAAACCCAGCGAGGCCACTTGACCTGCAAGATCCTGAAGGCCCAGACCATTCCCAGTGCTGTAAACACGAAAAGTAACTGGCCAAGTTCTACACCAACATTGAAGCAGAGCAGCGCCCAGGGCAATTCGGCTTTAGGCATTCCCGTGGTCGACAGGCCGCTGGCAAAGCCAAAACCATGCAGGAGCCCGAATCCAAAAGCGATGAGCCACGGGTAACGTATGGTGAGGCTGGTCTGCCCTCGTTTAACCCTGACTATCTCCGGACCCAGGAACAGAATCGACAGGGCGATGGCCGCATTAAGAGGCGGCAGCGGAGCCTGGGCATAACCGAGGGTGGCAATCCCGAGGGTGATCGAATGGGCGACAGTAAAGGAGGTGATGGTCTTAATCAGCATCATCCTGTTCTTGACGATCAAAAGCAGTCCGAGGACAAACAACAGATGGTCGATACCCAGAAGAATATGATGGAAGCCAAGAAACAGGTATTCACGCGAGGTTTCATACCAGGGCCTCTCTCCCCTCAACTCGGTCCAGGGTTTCGTGGGCCTGACCACACTGGTGGCCTGACTGCCGTCAGCCCGTTTGACTCTTACAGAGACATCGGTGATGGTGGTTTCGAGTCCGGGAAACTTTAATATGGAGCCGTCTATACTCCGCTGACCGATGGTTACGACCCGTTCGAAAACGATGTCATTGGCTCGCCGACGCTCGGTCGGCTGGCCCAGCGTCTGCCAGTTCTCGGGCAATTCCAGCCGAGCCGGGTGTGGCTTGCCGTAATAAATGGGAGCCTTCCAGGTAACCCTGAAACGTTGCTCACCGATCTCCTCCAGCTCCACACTACCCGGCTGGCTCTCATGGCATAGGGCCGGCTGGGGCAGGCAGATCCAGAAAAGGAAAATGATAGAATAAAGCATCCGATACATCTTAGCAGTCCACGTTGGGTTACGATTCAGAAGATTTGTCAGTTTCAATTTCAACCGTGTATTTCTCTCGCAGGTTCGAGTAAATCTTCTCCTTCAACTCCTGGCGCTGTTTCAGCTCATACTCACGCTCCACCTGGGGACGAATCTCCGCCAATTCCGGATCCCGGCCCTCACTGCGCTCCTCGACCAGCACAAGATGGATACCATAACCCGAGGGAACGGGCCCCTGCCAGGTACCTACTTCGAGACGGCCCAATTGTTCGGTAAAATCACTACCGAACTGACGGTTGATAACACTCTCTGAAGCAAGTGGAAAGGTCGTAGGCAGCATGATCGAATCACCAAATTGTTCCAGGTTGAGGTCATCCCCCATCTGCCTCAGACGGATAAGCAAATCCTTAGCATCACTTTCGAGCGTTCCGGCGCGAGTGTCGGGGTTAAGATAGATCTGGGAGAACCGCAGGCGCGGCTCCTGGCGGAACGACGGCCGGTTCTCAGCAAGGAACCCTTCAAGCTGTTCATCCGTGACTTCCCCCTGGGCGGAGATGTCTTCAAGCATGAGCTCTAGTTTCATGCGCAGACGCCTCCTTATATAGGGATCGTCTCGATCCAGCCCCAGAGCCAGCCCTTCGCGATAGGCGATTTCCTCGCGGATCTTCTCCTCGAGCAATCCCTGGAGTTCCTTCTCCCGTGGGGGCCGCTGCCACGTTCTTTCAAAATCGGCCATCAACAGGTTGATATCATTGTCGGTGATAACGATAGTGGCGTCCATCGACTGGTCCTCTTTTTGAAAAAAGGAGAACCCCAGAAACAGCAGCACGCCAATGATAAGGAAATGAATGAGTGGTTCGCTCAGAAACTTTTTCATAATGGTGATATTACTTGAAGCTACCGATGCAGAGACAACCATGCCTCAGTAGGCCTTTTCGATCAACCCCTCCGATCGTCAGTGCCATATCGGTATTCTTTGGAAAAATATTTGAGGATAATGGATTCCATCTTTTTGAACAGTACCTGATTGGATCCCTCGGCGAACTGTTCATAAAGAGATTGAGCAATTTCATTAAAACTGTCCAGAAGAGCTGGATCAAAATGCGTGCCGCGGCCCTGGTTTAAAATTTCCATGGAGGTCTCAAGCGACAGATGGGCTTTATAGGGCCGCTCGGAAGTCAGGGCATCGAAAACATCGGCGATTGCAAAAATTCTCGCATTGACTGGAATTTCCCGCCCCTTGAGCCCATTGGGGTAGCCTTCTCCCGAAAACTTTTCATGATGGTAGCCAACCACATCAACCGCGTCCTTTAGCCATTCCGATTGTTCGACGATGTCAATGCCATGCTGGACATGAAGCTTCATAGCCTCATACTCGGTTTCAGACAATTTTGCCGGCTTTAGTAAAATCTGATCGCTGATACCTATTTTGCCGACATCATGGAGAAACGCCCCTTTTATCAGCCCCTGAATGATTTTGGGTTTCAAACCTATGCTTTCGGCGAGGTCGACCGAGTAAATGGTGACCCGATAGTTATGGCTGTCGGTGTCACTGTCCCGTTTGGCTATGGCACTGCCGATGACGCGAAGTGTTTCAACATTTGCCTCAATCAGGTTTTCAGTCAAGACGGTCAACTGGTTGATTAACCTGCTGAGGACCGGATAAAGAATCAGTGTCGTCAGCAGAACAATCGTGATTGCCCCGAATACCGACCGGGTAATTCGCCCGGTCACCTCTTTTCTGGCTTTTGAAGATAACTCGAAAATACCGTCTAGAAATGATGTTTGATTGCCGGCCCTGTCATAAAGAGGGAAACTCAATCGTATATATGGGGTACCCTTAATCTGCTGAAACGACTGACTTACTACAGGATCACCACGTAAACGGGACTCTATCGATTCTGCCAGTTCAGCTATGCTCTCGCTTTGCGGGTATTTGTCATCAAATTCAGTAACGATCCGACTACCATCCAGATCATAAATGCTCACATAGAGCAGCTGCCCCGTATCCGGCTGCGACTTGCCGACGATCAGCAGCATTTTCAAATCCTGGCGAAGTTCCTCGTGGTTCGTATCGATCCTATTTCCCAGTTGCCGGATCTGAGAATTGAATTTGGATACAATCTCAGCAGCCCGGTCGTTGACGAGACCCCCCAATCGACGCTGTTCCAGCAGAAAAACAACCACCGCAAGAAATACGGATATGATTGCTGCAGCAGCAATCAAGCGCAGTAAGAGCTGCCGATGCAAATACCGCTTTGCCCCTTTGCGTATGAGAATCGCTTTGAGGCCGTTGGCATCGGAGTTGTTAATCAGACTAACTATTTTTTCGAGCATAGCCTGCACTACTTGAACTTATCATTGACAATAATATGTGCTATAGCAGTAATATGATATGAGTCAATTCTATGGTGACTGCAGTTGATCTCCCTCATCGCTGCACAACCAGTATAGTATTAAACTGCAATAAAGAGCAAGAGACCCATCGGCCATTTTCCCGCGATGGTGATAGAAACAAATGAGGCGCACCATCAAAGCGTTTGTTATATGAAGCGAGCAATCACCGTTTTTCTAAGCTTTTCGATTGTGGTTATGCTGCTCTCGTCCTGCAGCACATCCGATGAAATT
>JBPCUV010000283.1:0-7730 GCA_051010975.1 Desulfocapsaceae bacterium | reverse complement strand
CTTCAACCGAAATACGCTTAGCGGTTTCGTCGCCAGATGAGTCGAGCAGCAGGGCATTACCAACGAAGGATTACATGAAGCTTATCCACTGCAAGAGTCAGTACCATCGTTTCCTCGTTAAGGTCTTCTCTTGTTAAGAGCGCGGACGATAGTAGTCCTGGTTATAGTATTCGGGTTTGCGGCGATGAGCCTTAAAGTTGGTGCAGATCTAGCCGGACGTGCCAGAACCCAGGTAGAAGATCTCCACGCAGTGCACACTAGATTGCATGAGGAATTGTAAGATCTCTGTTGACACAATTCTTACTTCCTCAACATTACTTTAGCCAACGGCCCCTTCTCATTAGGACGGCTATCCAGCACGCCAAAGGGTTATAATAAAAAATGGGCCCGAGAAATGCGAAAACTCAATGGGGCTGTTGTTTGAACGTGCGCTTGCGCCGTATCGGTTCTATCATCTTCTTCTCAAATCTTAAGGGATTGTAGCCGAATAACTCGGTAATGCTGATGCTCAGCTCTCTGGAAGGTCTTACCGTGAAGTTCTTGTCGATCTCCACGTCTACTTCACCCTCACCGTCGAAATGAAGGGTGAGGGAAAACGGACAGACACCATGGTAATTAAAGAGCAGTTCTTTTAATTCTTCGAGCCTGATCCTGCTGACCGTGTCTGCCTCCAGTCTGGCATGGACAGCCTGAGTATACTTTTGCCGGGCCTCGGGCAGCAAGTCCAGATCTTCGGCCACGATTTTGATTCCCTGATCGCTTTTCTGGACCGTACCCCTGATCACCACTGGCTCAGTACTCTCCAGTAGTTGATAGCAATTTGCGTAACATTCTGGAAACACGAGTATTTCAACCGACTCAAGCACGTCTTCCATGGTTACGAAGGCCATCGGCTTTCCCTGTTTGTTTTTATGCTGCTTGACCGTTCGAATCAAACCGCCGATTCTGACGGGTTGGCCGTCATTTAGCAATTCGAGGTTGGTGATATCCGAATCAGTGATTGTTCGGATCTCCTCGATTGCCTCATCCAGCGGATGGCCGGTGATATAAAATCCGACTGTCTCTTTCTCGTACTTGAGCTTGTCAAGATCGTCCCATTCGTTGATGTCGGGAAGCACAATCTCAGAAACAACCGTATCCGCATCGGTAGGGGAGACGTTGAAAATCGACATCTGTCCACTCATACGGTCACGTTGGTGGGCTTTGGCCTGATCCATCGCCTGGGGGAGAATGGCAAGGAGCTGGGATCTCTTACAGTCCCGAGAATCGAAAGAGCCGGATTTGATAAGGCTCTCGATAACCCGGTTGTTGACACTGCTCGAATGGACGCGATTGCAGAAATCGACCAGCGAAGTGAAATTGCCGTTCTGTTCTCGTTCTTTTATGATGTTGTTGAGCGCGGCCTCGCCGACGTTTTTTACTGCTGCCAGACCGAACCGAATTTTGTCATCGTGGACGCTGAAATCCTGAACACTCTCGTTGATGTCTGGGGGAAGCACCTCGATATTGTGTTCTCGGCATTCGTTGATGTAGACGACTACCTTGTCGGTATTGTTCATGTCGCAAGACAGTAAACCGGTCATGAACTGGGCAGGATAATGAGCTTTGAGATAGGCGGTCTGGTAGGCGATGAGGGCATAAGCAGCAGAGTGCGACTTGTTGAATCCATAGCCGGCGAATTTAGCCATCAAATCGAAGATGTCCTCGGCCTTCTTCTCATCTATCTGATTCTCACGAGCGCCGGCCATGAACTTCTCTTTTTCCTGGTTCATCACCTCGGGTATTTTCTTACCCATTGCTCTTCTCAGGATATCAGCGTCTCCCAGGCTGTAGTTGGCCAACACGTTGGCTATCTTCATCACCTGCTCCTGGTAGACGATAACCCCATAGGTTTCTTCAAGAATCGGTTGAAGCTGGGGGAGCGAGTAATGGGCCTCCTGACGTCCATGTTTGGTATTTACAAAATCCTTGACCATGCCCGATTCCAGCGGCCCGGGACGATAGAGGGCGACCAGAGCGATGAGATCGGTGAACTGTTCCGGTGCCATATCAACCAGCAGCTCGCGCATGCCACTACTCTCAAGCTGGAAAATGCCGAGTGAATTGCCACTGCAGAGCAGCTTGAAGGTCTTCATGTCGTCCATGTCGATGGCCGACATGTCCAGTTCTGTGCCGCAGTCGCTCTGTATATGATCCAGCGCCTTGTTGATGACCGTCAAGGTCTTCAGACCAAGAAAATCGAACTTGATGAGTCCGGTCATCTCGGTGTGCTTCATGTCATACTGGGTGATCGTTTCGCCTTCTTTACCCTTACAGATTGGCAGATACTCGGTCATGGGCAAAGGTGACACCACCACTCCGGCGGCATGAGTCGAGGTGTGACGAGCGAGCCCTTCGAGAGTTCTTGAGACCCGGAGCAGTTCTGCGATTCTGGGATCAAGATCGGCTGCTTCTGTGAGCTTCGGTTCCTTGACAATGGCGTTTTCGAGTGTCATTCCCAGTTCTTCGGGAATCAGTTTGGCTATTTTGTCGACCTCACCAAATGGTATGTCCAGGGCCCGTCCCACATCTCTGATTACTCCTCTGGCCTTCATCGACCCATAAGTGATGATCTGGGCTACATGCTCGCTGCCGCCGTATTTGTCACGTACGTAATCGAGAACCTCGCCCCGGCGCTCCTGGCAGAAATCGATATCGAAGTCCGGCATAGATTTGCGTTCGATATTGAGAAATCTTTCAAAAATAAGACCATAGGGGATCGGATCGATGTCGGTGATGGACATCGCATATGCTGCCAGACTGCCGGCTCCCGATCCGCGCCCCGGCCCGACAGGAATCTTATTGTCTTTGGCCCAGTTGATGAAGTCGGCAACGATAAGAAAATAACCCGGGAAACCCATCTCGTTGATGACGTCAATCTCCATGTTCAGACGGTTTCGATAGAGTTTTTCAGTCTCCGGGGTCAAGGGAGACTTTTTCCTCATCGACGCAAATCGCTGCTGGAGTCCCTCGCGGCTGGCCTTGGTGAACATCGATTCAAGTGTCTCACCTTCAGGCAGAGGGAAGTTTGGAAAATGATACTGGCCCAGTTCGATTTCCAGATTACAGCGCTCGGCCACTTCAACAGTATTGACGATGGCTTCGGGGCAATAATCAAAGGTTTTCTTCATTTCCTCCGGTGACTTGAAATAGAAGTCATCTGAAGAGAATTTGAATCGCTTGGGATCTTTTATTGTCTTGCCGGTCTGAATACAGAGCAGCACATCATGGGCGTGTGCTTCTTCCTTGTTCAGGTAGTGACAATCGTTGGTCGCCAGCAGCTTGATACCTAGTTCTTGGCTGAGACGAATGAGTCCCTGATTAACCACCTGCTGTTCCTCGATACTATTTTCCTGAAGTTCGAAGTAGTAACGGTCACCGAACAGTTCTTTCATCTCAGTGGCTTTTTTTCGAGCCTCTTCAAATCGATTATGGGAAATGAGCCAGGGAACCTCTCCATGAAGGCAGGCACTCAGGGCGATGAGATCGGTGCTGTAGCGCTGCAGCACCTCTTTGTCGATCCTCGGTCTATAGTAGAATCCCTCGAACTGGGCGATCGATGAGAGCTTCATCAGATTCTTATAGCCCTGATAGTTCATGGCTAGAAGGATCAGGTGAAAAGCCGGACCTGCTTCTCCTGAAACCTTTTCGGCTCTGTTGCCTTGAGCAATGTAAAACTCGCAGCCGACGATAGGCTTGATGCCCGCCTTCTTGGCCCTGTTATAGAATTCAAGAGCGCCATACATGGCGCCGTGGTCGGTGACTGCCACGGCTTCCATATTGTATTCGGCACATTTATTCAGTAAATCGGGTAGTTGTATAGCTCCGTCCAGCAGACTGTGCTGAGTATGGACGTGAAGGTGAACAAATCCTGCGCTCATGGTTTATTTGCTAATCCTATGGTTTTTTCGAGGTTGGCGTTGGTGAATATTGCACCACTTACATCGGCGTCGGTAAAATTGGCCAGCAGCAGATTGGCTCCACTAAGGTCGGCTCCTCTCAAGTCGGCGTTACTCAGGTTTGCGCCCGGAAGATTCGCATGAGTGAGGAGGGCGTCTCTGAGATTTGCTCCATTGAGATTGGCTCTTCTGAGATTTGCGTAACGCAGGTCAGCCCCACTCAAATCGGCATTCTGAAGGTTGGCCTTGATAAGCGAGGCTTCTTTGAGATCCATCCCGGCCATATTGCATCCGGGACAATTTCCGGCAAGACGCTTGGCGGTCTGCCCGCTGTCATTCTCGGGAGAAGTGTCGATTTCAATGTCTTTAGGAGGTGCAGGCTTATCAGTAATGACAGGTGCAGTGGAAGGACTCTGCTGAGCAGCAATTTGTTTGCGAACGGATTTTGGTGGAGATGCCTTTTCAATCTGCTTGGCCAGTGCCGCAGGGTCACCCTTAACCTTCATTGCCGTGTAGTAGGCAGCTCCATTGGAGGTGAAAAAGGTAAGTTTGTCTGCTTGCTGGTTATCGAACACCGTGTAGCACTTGATATCACCATAATACCAGATTCTGAATTTCAGACAGAGTTGGTTTTCATCGGTTAAATCCCATTTCCCGACATCTCTCTGATTTTCGTTGTCAACGGCTGACAATAATCCGCTTTGATCAAAATAGACTGTACCCCTGAAATCGTAAGCCGACATGATGAGAGAATTATCGGCAATCACAGAAAAAATCTGTTCAGAGTTGAGTTCGGTGTTGTCCTGTTTGGCTGCCTGCTTGGAAGTGATGGGACCACAGCTGGAAATCAGAACAACTGAAAAAAACAACAGTAAAAAGAAAACTCTGTTCATAAAGTTTGACTCCTCGATCACCATGAAAATTTGGGGGAAGGAATTGCTTCAGAATGAGATTAGAAAATACCACGATCACACCGGATTGTGCATAAAAAAAGAGCGACTCTATTTACTTGAATGTAGGTGATTTGTGAAAATATATACAGCGGTTACAGATAGTTGCGGATTCCGCAAAAAAAGGAATCTTTGTTTTAGTTAGCTGCCTCCTACCATCCGTACGGCAGGGTGGTGGGTTACCACTTTGCTCAGTTGCTATTTGGAGGTGGTTTTGTACAGCCAGATATAGCCAAGGATACCAGCAGCCAATGAGGCAAAAAGAATACCGATTTTGGCATTCAGCAGGGCCTCGGGATTGGATTCGAAAGCCAGGCTTCCAATAAATATGGACATGGTGAAGCCGATGCCGGCCAGAAGACCTATGCCGAGAATCTGGGACATGGTGACACCCTGGGGTAGATCACCAAGTTTTAATTTTACAACAAGCCAAGAGAAGGAGTAAATGCCGACCACCTTGCCCAGCAGCAGCCCGGCCATCACGCCAATGGTAACCGGGTGCAGCAGGATCTCACCAAGTCTGTCAAAATCAATTGGGATCCCGGCATTGGCCAGGGCAAATAACGGCACAATAGTGAACGATACCCAGCCGTGCAGGACATGCTCCATACGCTGCAACGGGCTCTCCATCTTATGAAGCCCATTTTCCATCGATTGCAGTAGGGCCTGTTTTCTGCTGTTGCGCAACACACCAAGCATTTGGGAATCGCCTGTCTCCTGAATCTGACTTCGGAAATTTTTCAGCAGATCTGTCATTGCCGCGCTGAAATGGTGGCTGTTAAGAGAGGATCGTGCGGGAACGGTAAAAGCCGTTAACACGCCAACCAGCGTCGCGTGAATTCCAGATTTGAGCATTGCCAGCCAGAAGATGAGACCAATCACCCCGTAAGGCAAAGGGCTTCTCACTCCCACCAGGTTGACTGCAATGAGAAGCAGAAAGCAAACGCCTGAAAAGATGAGGGCGCCCATATGAATTGTGTCCGTGTAGAACAGAGCAATAACCAGGATGGCCCCGATATCGTCAACGATAGCCAGGGCCAGGAGCATCGCCACCAGAGGTTTGGGGACCCGGGAGCCGAGCAGGGCAACTATACCAACGGCAAAGGCGATGTCGGTGGCCATAGGTATCCCCCAGCCATTGACTTCGGGGCCTGAACTGTTGAAGATCAGATAAAACCCGGCAGGTACAACCATTCCACCGATTGCTGCACTGATTGGAAGGATGGCCTGTCTCAGGTTGGATAACTCGCCTATGAGAAATTCTCTTTTGACCTCGAGCCCGATGACAAAAAAGAACAGCGCCATAAGACCGTCGTTAATCCAATGCTGAATGGACTGGCTGATATAATATTTCTCTGTACCGATAGTGAACTTGGTATGAAGAACTGCATCGTAGACTGGAAAGAGTGGGCTGTTGGCTATTACCAGCGCCACTGCCACACATATCATAAGAAGTATGCCGGAAGAAGTCTCCTGGTGGAGGAATTCCTCTATGGGAGAAACGACTTGTTTGAAACTTTGCTCAAGAGAAGAGTAAGAAGGGGAGTCTTGGGGGGCTGTATCTCTTTGGCTCATTTGCTCAGAAATCTTTGAGAACGGTTAAATCGGGTAGACTGACGATCCAGTCGCTGCTTTTGAACCAGAATTCCTGCATGGCCTTGAGGGCTCCGGAACCTATGAGAAGGTTAAGATAATTGTTCAGCAGGTTGATGAATAGAGGGTCGCCAGCCGGTACTCCAATTCCCAATTGCTCGTAGCTGAGAATTTTATCGTAGACGGAGAAGCCTCTATCCTTGTAGCGAAACTCAGAAACCTTGCAGAACGGATAATCTGAAATGATTCCGTCAATTTCATTGTTGAGCAGCTTAATAAGAGCCTGATCAAGGCTTGTGGTGAAAATGGCCTCGGCTTTGGGCAGGACGACCCGAACCGTCATTTCGGCGGTGGTGTCCTGCAGCACAGCAATCCTCAAGCCTTCACGGTTCAAATCTAACGGTTCCTCAAGTGATTCTATGATCTCGTTTCGACCCAGGAAGGCCTGACCTGAATTCCCATAAGGACCGACAAAAGCAATTTCCATATTGCGTCTGGGGGTAATACTGAGTCCCGACATGATCATATCGACTGATTCTGATTCAAGGTTGGGAATCAATTCATGGAAAGGCAGCCGGACGATGCGTAGATTGACATTCATCGACTTGGCGAGCTCCCTGGCCAGGGATATATCGAAGCCGATCAGATCACCCTGATCTGAAGTTACGCTGAAAGGGGGAAAATCGCCGGGGGTACCGAGAACAAGTTCGCCATTGTTTTTAATCCGGTCGATGACGTGGCCGGCAAAGGCAGAATCGCAAAGTTTCCCGGTGAAGGTGAACAGACATACTGCTATGAATAAAATCGCCAGTCGCATAATCCGTTTTGTGTTTCAAACTGTTGTAGGAGATCCGCAAACCTGAAAGCAGACCGGTACCAGAGATTGTAAGACCTCGACTATAAATATCCAGGCAGTAAATCGATTTATGTAAATCGATTTATGTTAATGGTCGAAGGTCTACTGGCGGATCTAAAAAGGCTGCTGAAACATTACCCAGAAATTTGTTCCTTCGTCGGAGAAGGCAGTGTCGAAGCGAACCACGGCGCCAGCGGTCATCGCTCGTAAGCCAATGCCCGCGTCAAATTTCAGATCGGAAAAAAGTTCGCCCAAGTCATAATCGGGCGCTACCCTTCCTGCTTCGACAAAGGGCACGAGCTGAAACCAGTCAAGATGGAGCCAGCGCAGCCAGTTGACTCCAGCTACCGGATTCCAGTCCAGCGTATAGCGGTACTCAGCAGCGCCGTATAT
>JBPCUV010000282.1:0-3993 GCA_051010975.1 Desulfocapsaceae bacterium | reverse complement strand
GATGTCGACCACATTATTGATCGGCCGCAAGCCTACCGATAAGAGCCGTTTCCTCAACCACCAGGGGCTCGGTCCGATAGTGATACCGGAGATTAATCTGGCTGCATAGCGAGGGCACAAGTCAGGGTTTTCGACTTCGACCGCAAATGAACTGCTGACGGTTGTCAACCTGGTATTTGTATAGGGTATCTCTATTTTTTTTCGGAGGATGCCCGCAGTCTCTCTGGCAACGCCGATCACCGAGGCACAGTCCGGTCGATTCGGGGTCAGATCTACCTCGATCTGGGTGTCCTTCAGCCCGGTGCACTCGATAAAAGAGAATCCAGTTTCGGTGTCATCGGGTAGTTCCATGATACCTTGGTGGTCATCACTGAGACCGAGTTCTCTCTCAGAGCAGAGCATTCCCTGTGATTCGACGCCCCTGACCTTGGATTTTTTTATCTTGAAGTCACCCGGCAGCGTCGTTCCGGGCAAGGCCACGACCACGCCGAGTCCTTCTCGCACATTGGGGGCACCGCAGACTATCTGCAGAGTGTCCTGACCTACCAATACCTGGCAGAGGGTAAGTTTGTCGGCATTGGGGTGGGGGACAACGGTGAGCACCCGGCCTGTCTTCAGGCTGCTGAGATCCTCGTAAAGCTCAGTGACACTATCGACCTCGAGGCCGATCATGGTCAAGTCGTCTGCCAGTTTGTCCGAGGCAACCTCGCCGAGATCGACGTAATTCTGTAACCAATCACGTGTAAACTTCATAATAAACTCTTAAAAGGTCTAGAACTGAGAGAGAAAACGCAGGTCGTTTTCGTAGTAAAGCCTGATGTCATCTATACCGTACTTGAGCATGGCGATGCGCTCGACCCCGAGTCCAAAGGCGAAACCGCTGTAGATTTCCGGATCGTAGCCCACCATTTTGAAAACTTCAGGATCGATCATGCCTGAACCAAGTATCTCTATCCAGCCCGTCTTTTTACACACCCGGCAGCCGTCACCACCGCAGATGACGCAAGCGATATCTACTTCAGCGCTTGGTTCGGTAAAGGGGAAGAAGCTGGGTCGAAAACGAACGGCGAGATCTTTTTCGAAAATTTTCTGAAGTGAAACAGTGAGTACACCTTTGAGGTCAGCAAAGGATATGTTGCGGTCAACCAGAAACCCTTCTACCTGCTGAAACATAGGGGTATGGGTTATGTCCGAGTCACAGCGGTAGACTTTGCCGGGAGCAATGACGCGAATTGGCGGTGGTTGCTTCTCCATGATTCTGGCCTGCATCGGCGAGGTATGGGTCCTGAGCAGGACCGAATCGCCGATGTAGAAGGTGTCGTGCATATCACGAGCAGGGTGATGCTCGGGAATATTGAGGGCTTCGAAATTGTAGTGGTCCAGTTCGATGTCCGGACCTTCGGCAATGGAAAACCCCATGGAAGCAAATATTGAGCAGATTTCTTCCATGCTCTGAGTGACCGGGTGCAGTTTGCCATTTGTTCTCCGGCGACCTGGCAGACTGAGATCCGGTTTTTCAGCGTAATCGTGCTGCTGGAGCAGGGCTTGGCTCTTCGCGGAAAATATTTCTTCCAGTTCACCACGCACAGAATTGGCCATTTTGCCAAGTCTTGGCCGATCCTCTTTGGCGGCCGAGCCGAGCAGTTTCATCAGTCCACTGAGTTGGCCGTTGCGGCCCAGGTACCTGATGCGAAAATCCTCGAGCTGGCCGGAACTGTCAATTTTGTCGAGTTCTGCGGCGGCATCGCTGCGCAGTTTTTCTAACTCTTGTTCCATGATTTCATGAAGGTGGAGGTCAGTAAAACAATATGCCGGTTACGATTAATGCAAATCGCAACCGGCATCGAAAGCAAAACTGAAGGGTCGAGGCTAGGCGTTTGCTTCGGCTGCTGTCTTGACCACTTCTGAAAAAGCACTGGGATCGAGGATTGCCATGTTGGCGAGAACCTTTCGATCAAGCTCGACACCGGCTTTGTTCAGACCACCCATAAGTTTGCTGTAGCTGGTGCCGTGCATCTTGGCAGCAGCGCTGATGCGGGTGATCCACAGGCGCCTAAAATCTCTTTTCTTGGTCCGTCTGTCCCGATAGGCATAGACTAAGGCCCGGTCGACCGCTTCGGTGGCGGTGCGATAAAGCTTGTGTCGACCGCCGCGGTATCCTTTAGCCAGTTTCAGAACGCGGTTTCTTCTTCTGCGGGCTTTAAAGCCTCTTGTTACTCGTGGCATTGCTAACTCCTTTTACTGCTGCATTAACAAAATCTCAGATCGTTTCGATACAGGTCGACAACCCTACAGATAAGGCAGAATCTTTTTGATAGCCTTGGCATTGGAACTGTCGACCAGGCCCGACTGCCTGAGATTACGTTTTCTTTTCGTCGATTTTTTGGTCAGAATATGGCTGGTGTACGCTTTACTGCGTTTAATTTTACCGGTACCGGTCGTTTTAAAACGTTTTGCAGCGCCTCTGTTTGTCTTCATCTTGGGCATGATAACTACTCCTTTACAAGCAAAATAAAAACCGTGACTCACTACCGGACCGTGGGTTGGGAGGGCGGCCGGCTTTCGTCTCCGGTGGGAAACCTCTGTTATTTTTGTAACTTTGGGCCGACGAACATGACCATCTGGCGTCCTTCCATCATCGGCGGCTGCAGGATCACCGCGTCGTCTTCCAGTTTTTCGGCAATCCTGTTCATCGCTTCCAGGCCTATCGTCTGTGAATAAACTATCTCACGGCCTCGGAAACGCATGGTAATCTTCACTTTATTTTTCTGGCCAAGAAACTTTCTGATATGCTTGATCTTAAAATTCAGATCGTGTTCCTCTGTCTTGGGACGGAACTTGACCTCTTTCGTTTCGATCGTGGTCTGTTTTTTCTTGGCTTCCTGAAGTTTTTTCTTCTGTTCGTAGCGGAACTTGTCGTAGTTCATGATCCGGCATACTGGCGGTTTGGCAGTTGCCGAAACCTCAACAAGATCCAGACCATCATCGTAGGCAAGCTCCCGGGCTTCATTCGTATTCATTACACCGAGTTGCGATCCGTCCGCACCAATCAGCCTGACCTGATCGTGCCGGATTGCATCATTGATGACTGCTTTTTCCTCTCGCTGTCCCGGGCTGGGTTTTCCTCTTCTTTTAATGTCGTGCCTCCTCTAATGTTCGGACATCTCTGCCGCTTGCCGTGAGGTGATTTTTATTGTACACGGTAGTCGGCGCCTTCCAGCTCACTTCCTCAAATTCCACGTCCCTGGCGATTTTCCTCTTCGATTTTCTCAGCGAACTCGTCGATGCTCATCGGGGGAAGGTTCTTACCGTCTCTCAATCGCACCGTAACGGTTCCGTCCGCCTTTTCCTTTTCTCCGACGATCAGCATATAGGGGGTTTTCGCCATCTGAGCTTCTCGGATCTTATAATTCAATTTTTCATTGCGCAAATCTTTTTCTACTCTGACCCCAGCTTTTCTCAACTGGTTGTATACCTTTTCACAATAAGCCGACTGATCGTCGGTGATGTTGAGAATCCGGGCCTGCACCGGGGCGAACCAGATTGGAAAGGCTCCCGCATAATGCTCGATCAGCACGCCGATGAACCGCTCCAGCGATCCCATCAGGGCCCGATGGATCATAATGGGCTGGTGGTCACGATTATCAGATCCCGTGTAAGTGATATCAAATCTGTCCGGCAGGTTAAAATCAACCTGAATGGTGGAACACTGCCAGGAGCGGCCGAGCTGATCCTTGATCTTGATATCGATCTTGGGACCATAAAAGACTCCTTCACCGGGGTCGATCTCGAACCCAAGCCCCTTTTTCTCCAGAGCCTGCTTCAGGGCCTCCGTGGATTTCTCCCAGATCTCGTCGGAGCCCACCGATTTTTCGGGTCTGGTGCTTAGATAAACATCATAATCTTCGAACCCGAACCGCTTGAGAATCAGCAGATTGAGGTCGAGAATATTGAATATTTCTTCTCCGAGCTGGTCTTCCCGACAGAAAATGT
>JBPCUV010000281.1:0-5275 GCA_051010975.1 Desulfocapsaceae bacterium | reverse complement strand
ATCCAAAGTAGCCTGGTCAGAAAACTCAATGACAACAACACGATCATGCTCGTGTGATCCAGCAAGAACTGACACAAGTTTGCCTCGGAAAATCACCTTGGAATCGAAGGTAGATAGTGAATCCTTAACTCCTATAACATATCGCTGCCAAAGTTCTTCATCCTTTACAGTTATATGCCCTACAAGATATGAGGCCATCTAATATTCTCCTGGTTAACATTACCTTGATGATGCAAGGAAAAACGATCCACGCTCAATTTACTACAGTGTACAACGTTATGTGAGAAACACCATATCACGCAGTGAGAAGAGAATTGTTGACTCCGGTTAAGCTGAGGCTAAACAGAAATGTTTTTTACTATATGCTCGGGTATTCTCCTGCGTAATGGTATAGGAATTGATACATTATAGTTCAGACAATCATCTGTATCGATATACAAAAAAGCACGACACCTTGGATTTATCGCCAATGCCGCGTTTATATATCGCAGAATATCACCGGGCTTTAACAGGCAGGCAAATCTGTATTGCCTGTCGAGAAGGCATCTTGCGTGACAACCTTCAACACATTGTGGCGGATATCAAATTTCTTGTTCGACACGGTATCCAGACAACTCTGTATCACAATATGGCCAATCGTTTTGCCAATCAAAAGCATTTTCGCTTACTGGCCAACCGTCTGCCCGAAACCATTATCAGACGAGTTGCCCCAGAGGTGGATTTTTATAGCTATGTGCTTGACAGAGAGCAGTCAGTTTTCAAACTCATTTTCCTGGAAAGAAAATATCTTTGTGATAAGAAAGGACAACGGATCAATACGCTCACAACCCGGGATACCATTCAAAAAAACACCGAAATTGTCACCAATATCAACTTAATGGGGGCTTTGAACCAAATAAGCAACCGAATCAGCGAAGGAGCTTACGATCGAGTCCATATTCTTCCAGCACGGAAGAACTCTATTAAGCATGAGTTGTTCACGGTCGAAGGCACAGGCACCCTGATCGCCAATAATTTCGAGGAAAAATATAATCCGGTTGTGACCGATCAGGACGTGGAGATTATAGCAGGAATCCTGGATTTGTATAAAAAAAAGGGATTTCTTAAACCACGGGATAAGCACTACCTGTATGAACACCGAGAACGTTTCCGCCTTACTATGATAGACGGTATTGCTGTTGGCTGTTTAGAATGCATAGAAATTGATTCCCGTACTATTGAGCTTGGAGCTTTGGCAATATCGACGCGATTCAGGAATCAGCGTATAGGCGTATTTACCGTTAACGCCTTTGAAGATGAAGCAAAACAGACGGGTTATAACCGCATCATTTCGCTCACCAACAATCCACGGCTCCATTCACTTTATACTCAACTTGGGTTCAAGCAAGGCGATCTGCCAGAGTATGCGGCAAGACGGGCATCCTCACCAGAGGTTGCTCTATTTTATAAAGATATCAGCTGATGGTCCGGTGCATATGAGTTTTCTCCTCGCAAGTGTATGAAAACTCATCATTCAAGAAATATTCTTAATTGTTGAGCCTTTTGCAAAACTAAGATTTTCGTTCAAAATCAAGGCATGCGAGAAATTTTACCACAGGCATATAATTGATATCCCGAGGATAAAATTTTGAGCATAACGCAGAGTTTGGGCGAAAAGATCGTTTTGCAAATGGCTCTGTTCCTCAGCAATTACTATTTAGTTCATCAATATCCCTTTATAACCTGGGATCAATCTTTTCCCAGTTGTGATGTTTTCTGTTTACCTAAGAAATCCTTAGATTCCCTTAAGTTGAGGGATATAAAAATTCCATGTCCGGTTTTTCGACTGCATAAAAGTGGACCCATATGTAGGCGTGGCTAAATGCTGCGACGATAAGTGCAGCTATCGAGTTAAAGCCCACGGCAATAGCCCAAAAGAGCATGAAGGCGTAGAGGTACATCCCATTGCTGGTGAAGCGGAAAATACCTTCCTTCACAAAGGGCATATCACGGTATCGAAAATCAAAATGGTCGGCGCCAGAGGCTCGTTTCATTCCAAAGTATCGCATAACACTGTACATGGCGTAGATTCCGAGTAAGGCAAGGATCATGGTTACTAAAACTTGCGGGACAATCTTGAGCTGCAGACTACCTCGATCCAACCAAGCCAGGGCAAGCAGTGAAATGAAGCGGCCCCCGAACAATAGGAAGAAGGCTGCTACGTAACACCGGAAACCAATTGACTTGCTGATTGCTGATGATTGGAGTTCAAATCGCCAGGCCAGCCAGACAAAAATTTGATGGACGACAGGAAAAGCTACACCACTCCAGAAAGCGAATGGAAATGGTTTCATCAGATATGCCCAAGCCACCCAAGTCAGGGCAAGTAAAAACGCCAGAGAAGTGAAGTGCAGCAACTGGCCGACCCAAATACCTGGTGGTGCTTTGCTGATAGTCATATCAAATTCAAGGGTTGCTGCGTGCAGGTTTACTGGCCATCCCTGAAAGGCTCCTTTTGGCCAATCTGGCCAAGAGCTCTTCCTATTGCACCAATATCATCCAACTATTTATATTCAAGATCATATGACGGGCTAAGAGTTTTCTAACCAGCCTTCCTGTACCGCCACCTCGATTTTATCAATCATCCAAGAGTGTATTTCAGGGAAATCGTCTGCAATAAAGGCGTGTGCCTTTACTACCTGCGATTTTTTTATTCCCAGTTCCTGCCAGGTTTTTCCCTTACTTGAAATATTGTGAAGAAAAGGCAGAAGTCTATCTACTGTTTTGAGTAGTTTTGTTTCTATACTTGTTCCGTTTTCCTGCTCTTCCCACAATTCTGAAAGATCGGAAATAGCATTTCCCCGATGGGTTTCTAAACGTTTTACCCCCTTTCGTTCTGCTGTGTGAGCCAGGTCTCTATCCTTTGAATAAAGAAACGTGTCACCGGCATCAATTTCACCCAGATCATGAACAAGGGCAAGTTTAATTAATTTTTCCTCTGACAATTCAATCTCCAAACTTCTTGCTATTGACCAGCAGGCCATAGCCAGATGCCAAGAGTGTTCCGCGGAGTTTTCAACTCGAAAACCACTATCAATGTACGTATGACGGTTGATCAGTTTTAGCCCATCTAGCTCAAGCAGGTATTCAGTTATTGCCTCAATTGTTTTAAGCACTTGTTACTCCCGATATGTAAGATTTAGACAGAAGATGTTACTTGGATTTCTTAGATGAGTCCAACCTTTCTAAAAGCCTGAGTTGTCCAAGCAGAAAAAGATCAGGCGATTAATATTCAGTGTCATTTTGGGACTTTAAATATATATTCATCAAATCTTAGTTTTGGATCGACAATCGATAGATTTGTATACTATGGGTGGATTGAGAATCACTATATCAGAACAATAGGAGATCTTAATATGGCGACACCAACTGAAGCCAAACCACAACTATCTTCAGTTACAGATGATCATGTTGCTATCGGCGCTCAAAGCAATGATCATTCGGCATTTTTATTCGGAGTATCGTCAGATATTTTCTTTACGGATGCCGACATTTTCACCCAGGCGCAGTTGCTTGTCACGGAATATTACAAATTGGACACATTAAGTAATTTCTGGGATGTATATAATGTAGAAGCAGAAGCGATGGGCCAAAAGATTATATATTATCCTGACGGATTGCCTGATATCGATCGAACTCAGCGGTTAATATCCCGACCTTCGGATCTCGATCGGCTTCATCCCCCC
Organism: Desulfocapsaceae bacterium; assembly: GCA_051010975.1. Classification (GTDB taxonomy): domain Bacteria; phylum Desulfobacterota; class Desulfobulbia; order Desulfobulbales; family Desulfocapsaceae; genus JABDQA01. The sequence goes on along the minus strand of JBPCUV010000281.1, from coordinate 1,550 downwards.
AATCCATATAAATCCGGCCGAATGCCCTGGATTCACCAGATTAACAAGAACTTTATAGAAGCAACCGGGAAATTGGATAGAGCTTATTTTACCGCTCCATTTAGCCTGGCCGCCAACATCCGGGGATATGAGAGCCTCGTGGAAGATATGTTGATGAGACCAGCCTTTGCTCATCGTTTATTTGAATTCCTTTGCGATGAAGTACTCGTACCTCATCTTGAGGTGATGAGAGAAAAAGCAGGTATGCCGGATTTGCTCATGGACGGACGCGATGCCTGGGCATCGCCGCCAATGATTACCTTAGACATGATGGATGAATATGTCGTCAATTATACCAATAGACTGCGAGACAAAGTCGGTGGCAATTTGATAAGCCGTGGAAACTGGGGAGATGCGAAAAGTAGGGATGTAGAACGATTTTTTTCACAGAAAACAGCATGCAGTCCTGGTTCATTGAGTGTGTTAGACCCTGATCTATATGAAGTCGGACCGGAGCGCGTGAGAGAGTATGCGAATCAACATAATCTTTTTGTAACTGCAGGCGTGGATGCTACCCTTCTTCATGATGGGCCAGTTGAGGCGATTGTGAAACGAATAAAGGATTACATCGAAAACTTCGCCAAAGACGGGCGTTGCATGATCCATCTCAACCAAATTCCTGGTGACACACCCTCTGAACATGTACACGCTGCAGTCGCCGCCTGTCATGCCTATGGTCGTCTTCCTGTCTCTGGAAATTTAGCTGGCGTTCAAGTTGAAGTTCCAAAACGTGAAAGTTTTTCAGACTTCATAAAAGAAAAACAATTGGTGACCAATTGACATATAGCCAGATCTGACACGTTAAGTATCTGATTTTCTGGAACCGGTGATCTGCCTGACCTCTTCTCATTACCACTAATGAATCTGGATTGATCTGGTATTAATCTGGATTGGTCTGGATTGGTCTGGCGAGTGGCCAGTCAATGCTTTTGGGGAGCATCATTTCTAGTCTGGCTCACCAAAGAGACAGTTGCGATTCTTCTAGTAAATATCCATATGTAATTCAGGATGTCTGCGGTGAGAACGTATCAAAACGAGTTGGCAGGAAACATCAAGCCGAGCCATGATTTCTAATCATCATCAATTATACCCATTAACTCTTTCTGAAATTCTTCATCGCTCAGTAGTTTTTTAGCGATCGCTTGACACAACAATGCGGTTAACCCCTCCTGATCACTGGAGGCAACCTCAATGGAGATTTCTCCGTGATCATCAATTTCAAGGATTAGAGCAGATTGGTTTTCATTGAGTTCCATTTAATGCCCCTCTATTATATTTTTGCATGACAACTAGCTCCGAGTTGAAATAAACAGGAATAATATCAAGTTAGCTAAATTGTACTACCATTATCATCGCTGATCGTTATCTTAAAATATGATTTTAATTGATTTTAAAAGAAAACTGTTCAAAAGATGGCTGCTAATTTTACCTGCGAGATGTCCCTTAAGAAGGTATGCATGAGAAACAATAGTCTAGTTGGAACATATGAATTGCTTTCCTGGGAGAACAGG
>JBPCUV010000280.1:0-2767 GCA_051010975.1 Desulfocapsaceae bacterium | reverse complement strand
GAAACGGGCGCCGAAACCTTTGCAGGAGAAATGGGAGAAGGAAGGGGTTATGCCTCGGGCCATCGATCGCGAAGTTGTCGAGGTTATGCATCGTACGGCAATGGGCGTGGATCAGGATTTCAAAAACCTTACCAAGCAGGCAACTCGCTGCTCACTGGCCGACGGTTGGGGCGGAGCGATGATAGGCACCGATCTGCAGGACGTTATGTTTGGCAGCCCGTCACCACTGCAGGCTGAAGCCAACCTGGGCGTGATGAAAGAAGATCATGTCAACGTAATCGTTCACGGTCATGAGCCGCTGCTTTCAGAGATGATCGTTGCCGCTTGTCAATCACAGGAAAATCTGGAATATGCCAAGTCCAAGGGTGCCAAAGGCATCCAGCTCAGCGGCATCTGCTGTACTGCCAATGAGGTTCTGCAGAGGCATGGCGTACCGCCGGCCGGTACCTTCCTGCAGCAGGAACTGGCAATCATTACCGGTGCCTGTGATGCAATGGTCGTCGATGTCCAGTGTATCTTCCAGAACCTGGCCAACGTTGCCAAATGCTTCCATACCAAACTGATCACCACCCATCCGATCGCTAAGATGGAGCAGGACAATGTGGTGCATATCGAGTTTGATGAACATCATGCGATGGAAGACGCCAATAAGATTGTCAAGCTGGCCATCGATAATTTCACGGAACGTGGCGCCGATGTAATGATTCCGCAGCACAAGACCACCCAGATAGCCGGTTTCGGCGTCGAGTCGATTCGCTACCATCTGGGCGGTTCGTTCCGCGGCGATTACTACACCTTGAATGACAATATCATCAACGGTAGGATTCGTGGTATTGCCGGTGTGGTTGGTTGCAACAATGCCCGCACCAAGCATAACGAAGAACATATTACGCTGATCAAAGAGTTGATCAAAAATGACGTCATCGTGCTGACCACCGGCTGTAGTGCCATCGCCGCCGGTATCCATGGATTGCTGACACCTGGTGCTGCCGCGGTTCACTGCGGACCGGGACTTGCCGAGGTCTGTGAGACCGTTGGCATCCCACCGGTGCTGCATCTCGGCTCCTGTGTTGACAACAGCCGCATTCTGCTGGCCGCCACCGAGGTGGTCAACGCGGGCGGACTCGGCGACGACATCTGCGACCTGCCGGCCGCGGGAAGTGCACCCGAGTGGATGAGCGAGAAAGCCATTGCCATCGGCCAGTACTTCGTATCTTCCGGCGTGTACACCGTCTTCGGTTATCATATGCCGCTCGATGGAGCACCGGAATTCAAGGACTATCTCTACACTGAGATGGAGAAAATCTACGGCGGTAAGTGGGATTGCGAACCGGATCCGATCAAGCATGCCCATAAGATGATTGCTCATATTGATAAGAAGCGTAAAGAGCTCGGCATAGACAAAGCACGTGAACGTGTGCTGATGGATATGGCCGACCGCCAGGCTCTGGCTGTGGAATAAAGTATATCGATACGAAAACGCTGATAATTTAATCCTCAAAAAGGAGGAAAGTATGTCACGATTAGTAGCATTTGCAGCAATACAGGGCGGTTATAAGGTCGTCTCCCAGGTCGAAGGTGAGCTTGAAAAAGCTCTGGAATCCTATGATGCCTCCACCAAGATCGGTTTTGGCAACACCGCTTATTTCCTGCCGGTAATCTATTCACTCACCGGTATGAAATGTGAAACACTAGAAGATCTCAAGAAGCCGCTTGAGTTTGCTCGTGGTCTGCTGCCCCCCCATGTCAAGGGGCACAATCACCTGCCGTACCTCGGACCGCTTCTGGATGCCGGTATGGCTGGACTCTTTGCCTATGAAGTGAAAGAGGCGATCCGTATCCTCAATGAGCCTGATTTTTACACCTTTACTGAAGATCCCGATGTCGATGCGGGCAAGATCTGGGTAGGCCCTGCCGATGATACCATTCTGCGTAAGCGTGGCGTCGAGTTTGTTGACGGCTCTGCCCCGGGTTTTGCCGCGGTGGTTGGTGCTGCTCCAGATGCGGAGACCGCAAAGATGATCATCGAGGACTACCAGAAGAAGAGCCTCTATATCTTCTGTGCAGCCAATCATAACGGCAAAACAGCTGTCGAGCAGTGTGCGCAGGCAGGCATGCAGGTTGGCTGGAATACCCGTATCGTACCGTTTGGCCCTGACATCTCCTCGGCCATTTTTGCCCTTGGCTTCGCCAACCGGGCAGCCATGGCTTTCGGTGGTGTTGAGCCGGGTAATTATCGCACAATGTTGATGTATAACAAGAACAGAATCTTTGCCTTCGTCAATGCCTTAGGCGACGTGGGTACGGAGTGGGCGGTTGCAGCTGCCGGCTGTGTTAACTGGGGTTTCCCGACTTTGGCCGACACCGACATTCCCGAGATTCTGCCAACTGGTATCTGTACTTACGAGCATGTCGTAGCCAACGTGCCGCATGATGAAATCTGCCAGAAATCGGTAGAGGTCCGTGGTCTGAAGATCAACGTCACTGAGATCGACATTCCGCTGGCTTTCGGTCCGGCCTTTGAGGGTGAGCGCGTACGTGGTGCGGATCTTCATGCTCAGACGGGTGGTGGTAAGACTCAGTGTACCGAGCTTGTAAAGATGGCCGATATGGGTGAGATAGAGGATGCCAAGGTTGACGTTGTCGGTCCTGATATCACTGACCTGAAGGAAGGAGATACCTTTCCATTGGGTATTTACGTGCAGATAGCAGGTCGTGAATTCCAGACGGATTTCGAGCCGATCATGGAACGTCAGATCCATCATCT
>JBPCUV010000279.1:0-4090 GCA_051010975.1 Desulfocapsaceae bacterium | reverse complement strand
CTCTATCTGTTCGGGCAGGAAGCAGAAGTGATGTTTGCCTCACACTCCTGGCCACGCTGGGGAAATGACAGGGTTCAAGAAGTGATGAGAGACCAGCGGGACACCTATGCCCACCTGAATAATGGGGTACTGCACCTGGCAAACCAGGGGGTGACAATTAATGAGATTCACAATGAATACCAGGTTCCTGAGAGTCTCGAGGATAGCTGGGCCTCTAGAAGCTATCACGGATCACCTGAGAACAACAGCCGTGGTGTGGTAAACCGTTTTTTGGGACATTGGGATGGCAACCCAGCTCACCTAATACCGTTGTCTCCCTACGAGTCAGCTCCCCTATTTGTTGAAATGATGGGCGGAGCCGAGCCAATTCTGCAAAAAGCAGGAGAACTCTACAATGATGGTGAATATCTGCAGGCGATCGAGATCCTCAACAAGCTCACCTATGGTGAGCCGGATAACCAGCAGGCCAAAGATCTACTCGCCGATTGTTATGAACAGATGGGTTACCAGCAGGAAAGCTCAAGCCTCAGAAACGCCTTTTTGGCAGGTGCCTACGAGTTGAGAAACGGCATACCAGAGGGCGAATCTCCCAATTCCAGTGGCCCAGATATCATTAAAGCAATGGAAACCGGCCTGTGGCTCGATTTTTTAGGTATCAGAATGGAGAGTGAAAAGGCCGCTGGCATGAAGTTCACAATCAACCTGGTTACTCCGGACAACGACGAGAAGTACTTGGTAGAATTGAGCAATGCCACCTTGAGCAACATCGAGGGGTTTCAGGATGAGAACGCGGACTTGACCATCATTATCAACAGGACCGATTTGGACCTTGTCATGATGGGGGGTAAAAACATGGATGAAATGATTGCTGATGGAACTGCGAAAACCATTGGTGATAGGACCATTATAGACAAATTGAAGTCAACCTTGATTCACTTTGATCTGCGTTTTGAAATTCTGCCAGGCACAGTCCCGGTTGGTGAGCAGCAATTGGTGAGAAACCCTTTCCAGCAGGATTTACCGGCAGTTCTGGGAGCAGAGTAATTCAGCATAGAAAAGATTCGCCGAGTTGTTAAAACTTAAGAAGAACCTCTTTGGCGAAAACAATTTGTTCTCTGAAATTACGTGAAAGTAAATCGTAAAAAAAAACCAGCCCTCTATCTTATTCTTGCCACCGCCTGCATAATTTTTTCCGCGGAGTTTGCATCTCCAGCCTCTGGAGATGAGGCCCATCGGGAGGATACTACGGGAAGTGCGCAGCTAACAGAAACATTCACCGTTCCATACGTTACTCTACGAGATAAAAACAAAAACAGTTCTACTCTTGAAAAATATTTCGACGGCACCCGAGATATATCAAGATTCGGAACCTGTGAGGTCTCTTTCTCACCAATCAAGAGTCTGCAATCAATTGCCGAGGCGACCCCCTTTTACATTCCAGATCAGAGGACAAAGCTGACAGCCCTTCAAGAATTAAGCTTTAATCAATTCTTTAAAGATCTTAGCGTATTCGCCAGGAGCGATGATGGTAATATCGTAGTTTATATCCATGGGTACAACATCAGTTTTTGGAAAAGTTGCAGACGGTCTGCCATGTTCCAAAAAGCTCTAGAGTTACAGGAGCGGCTGCTTCTCTTCAGTTGGCCAGCAGATGGAAATGCCCTGAAATATACTTGGGATGAATCAGATCTTCATTGGAGCGTCGCATATATTGCTCGGTTGCTGGAGGAATTGATTGCCAGGAGAGGAGAAGGTGGGGTTGATGTGGTTGCCCACAGTCTCGGCGCCCGCGGGGCCTTTCTTGCCCTGTCTCAAATGGCTGATCGCCAGCCCGATAGGCTGCTGATAAACGAAATGATCCTGATAGCGCCTGACATTGATACTGATATATTCGAACAGAAAATTTCTGCTCTCCGCCGGGCTGCCAAACGTATCAGCGTGTACGTTTCTGAAAATGATAGGGCGTTGAAATTCGCACAAGAGGTTCACGGCTATCCGCGCCTTGGTCAGGCAGGAAAAAATTTACGTGTGATGAAAGGAATTGAGATGATTGACATTTCTCAAATGAGCGCCCAGAGAATCTCTGGTCATCTCTATCACTTGTTCAATCCGCAAGTTGCCGCGGATATAAAAAGACTGCTTCATACCGGTGAACATCCTGATCAACGGCCATCTCTGCGGAGTCAGACTCATAATGGTTTGCCTTTTTGGCAAATGATCCCTGACGATATTGGGAACAAGGGAATTCCTGAGGCCGACGAGAAATAATGATTCTGATGATTCCCAATTGAGCTTAAAACTGGACTTCGATTCTTTCTGATTTTGGCAAATTCACAATCTCTTGGCACAGGATTAACGTATTGAAATTGTTTAACCAACACAAAAGGTATACATGTATCGATGTATAATCTTGCTCGGGCTATTGTGTTGGGGATCCCAAGTCAATGCAGAGATTGTTACAGGTGGTAACAATCTCAATATACTAACAGTCCATCATACCCAGCACCCCCTCAATAGGGAAATAACAGATTCGTTAACCATCGTGAGTCTGAATATTGCCCATGGCAGGGGGCTAAGCCTCAACCAGATCCTGGTTAACCGACTGAAGACCCGGGACAATCTAAACCATATTGGAAGTTTCCTGTTATCGGTTGAAGGGGATATCGTCGGTCTGCAGGAAGCAGACATGCCATCGTCTTGGAGTGGGAATTTCAATCATGTAGAATTCCTTGCGGGTCGTGGCAGGTATCCCCAGTTTATTCATGCCCCGCATGCAGATATTAAGATCGGTCATTATGGAACAGCAATCATATCCCGTCTTCCCATACTTGCTGGGTTTGGACTCACCTTTTCACCTTCGCCTCCCACTATGAATAAAGGCCTCACTCTTGCTGAGATAGACTGGAAGACGAAAAACGGAACTGTCGCAATTGCCGTCATCTCAGTTCATCTGGATTTTTCCAGGGAGAGTGTGCGACAACAGCAATTAGCTGAAATACGTGAAACGTTATCAGCACTACATATGCCTGTCATAGTGATGGGTGATTTTAACAGCGAATCGTTAGTGAGCCAATTAACGAGCGGCAGTGAAAAGAATTGGCTGTCTCTGCATACTTATTATGATTCGACAAAAGATCTAAGTACCTACAAGCAAAAGCGCTTGGATTGGATTTTGCTGTCCAATGACTTTGTGTTTGAAAGTTACCGTGTCAGCCCAGTCGAATTATCTGATCACCTCGCGGTAATTGCAACGGTGAGATTAACGTCTTTAATGGATGACAATTAAAATCGCCATGAGCCTTCCCAGATATCCTCTGTTTGTTTTTATTATCTTTCTGGCTCTATCTTTTGTAGTTAAATGTCAGGCCGATGCCCAAACTCGACCAGGGGGTCCGCCCTCCTACGCCATTGAGGATGAAGATGTAAATCGAATGTATGAGCTGAGAGCCTGGCAAAAAGCTGAAGAACTTACTTTCGACCCTATCGAATATGCAAAAGAAGCCCACATTCCCATTGAGGATGCGAAAGCAAGAATAGTTGGTTCGTCTTATGAAGATTCAGTTATGTCACTGGCCGTAAAAATATGGTTGATTGATCACGCAGAACACAGTGTCGATGCTGGCTATTATATATTCAAAAACGATTTGGTGGGAAGTGCCTTCCTCGGAGCTTTATGCCAAGCTGTGCAAAGAGGCGTGGATGTGCGGCTGCTCGTTGATTCAGTAGGGTCTCTGCATCCGCTTCACCCCTCTTTGAAAGCATTTGAAACATGTACTGACAGCGCTGGGTATATGATCAACGGGAATGGTTTGGTCACAACTAGAAAGGCAAGGGCCCAGCCTGCTATTTTTAATGCTGTATCCAAGGTGTTCGTAAATCACAACCGACGTTCCCATGACAAACTTCTGATCATTGACGGTGCTTTTCCCGATAAAAGCTGGATCATGACTGGAGGCCGTAATATTTCCCTTTCCTATTATGGATTCAGAAAGGACGGTTCAAAGGATCTTTCTGCCTACAAGGATATGGAAATACTTATCAAACCGAAAAATCTTTCCGGCATGACCAACACCGTTGGACAGACCACCGA
>JBPCUV010000278.1:0-5781 GCA_051010975.1 Desulfocapsaceae bacterium | reverse complement strand
TGCAAAACCATCAACACGCCTCACGGACACCCGGGGGTCCTGCTCGAATACCTCGGCGGCTTCACTCTGCAGGTACGCAACCCCGATTCCTGGGAAGGCTGGTACTGGGGCGCTAAGCACGTCTGGGGCCAGGGAGCCCAGGGCATCATGTATCCGGCGGCCAACATCGTCAAGGATACCATCGATCATGCTGATATGGTTCTGTTCTGGGGCTGTGACCCGGAGACTACACCTTGGGGATTCACCGGACAATTTGCCAGCCGGCTGTGCTACTTCCTGACTGAGGTGGGAATCCAGCAGGTTTATGTCTGCCCAGATTGTAACTATGGTGCCGCCATCCATGCCGACAAGTGGATTCCGGTACTGCCCAACACCGATGCAGCGCTGCAGTTGGCCATCATCTACATGTGGCTGACGGAAGGAACCTACAACAAAGATTATGTCGAGACACATACCGTCGGTCTGGACAAAGTCGCCGATTATGTGCTTGGCAACGAAGACAGCGTGCCGAAAACGCCGGAGTGGGCTTCACCTAAATGCGGTGTCCCGGTCTGGACCATCAAGGCACTGGCCCGGGAATTTGCAGAAAAAACCACCTCGATTGCCCATTACTTTGGCGGCGGTTTTATCCGAGGACCGTTCTCCCATGAGCCTGCCCGCCTCGAGTGTATCATGCTCGGCATGCAGGGCCTTGGCAGTCCAGGTGTGCATCAGCATCAATGGACCTATTTCGGACTGCCGCGGGCCGAAGGTCTGGCAGGCACCTTCTTCTGGAACCCCGAGATCGAAGAACAACTGGCCCTGCCGGTACTCAGCGCCGTGTCCGCCTGGCAAAACCAGGTCATTCCAAAGACACTGATCCAGAATGCATTCCTGACCGATGAGCCTATCACCTTCCGGGGAACCGGGGCACAGAATGCCCTGGTACACGATCAGTTCGTTGAATACACCTACCCGATAGAGAAAGAGAAGGAGGGGGTGGAAATACATATGATCTGGTCCGACTGCCCCTGCCGCATCACCTGCTGGAACTATGGCCACGAAACCGAAGTAGCCATGAGAAGCCCCCAGATCGAATGCTTCGTGGCCCAGCATCCATGGTTCGAGAATGACTGCGTCTACGCCGATATTGTTCTGCCGGCCAATACGTATATGGAAATCGACGACATCATCACCAATATCCGCCAGGGCACGATGCAGCCCAACATCATGATCGCCGAGAAAGCCATCGAACCGGTTGGTGAATCGAAAAGCGATGCCGAGTGCGTGCGTGAGGTCGCCAAGAAGTTTGACGGCATGCTGGAAGAGATGACCGCTGGAAAAACCACTGAAGATCTGCAAAAAGCAGTATGGGGGCATATGGGTGGAGAAAAGCTTGTCTCCTGGGAACAACTCAACGAAAAGAGCTACTGGATCTACTCAACAGCGGAAGACTGGGCTGACGATCCCCCAGGATTCAGGAACTTCTATGAAGATCCTGAAAAATATCCACTTTCCACACCTACAGGTAAACTGGAGTTCTATTCGCAGGCACTGGCCGAAGCCTATCCCGATGACAAGGAACGGGGTCCAATCCCAAGGTGGATTGAAAAGAGTCACAACCATGACGAACGTCTCTCCAGCCACCGGGCCAAAATGTTCCCCCTGCTGATCATGTCCAACCACGGTCGCTGGCGGGTGCACGCCCAATGCGACGACATCACCTGGACCAGGGAAGTTGAGACCTGCAAGGTGGTCGGGCCGGACGGCTACAAGTACGAGCCTTGCTGGATGCACCCGAGTGAAGCAGAGAAACGGGGTATCAAAAACGGCGACATCGTCAAGGTGTACAACGAACGCGGTATCGTTCTTGCCGGCGCCTATGTGACGGAACGGGTACGTCCCGGGGTAGCCTATGTGGATCATGGCGCCCGGCACGACCCGATCAAGACAGGTGAAATAGAGCGCGGCGGCGCCATCAACACCATTACCCCCGGTGCCATCACCAGCGAAAACTGTGTCGGCCAGATTGGCGGTGGCTACCTTGTAGAAGTGCAGAAAGTCAGCGGTGAGGAAATGGACACCTGGAGGCGGGAACATCCAGAGGCCTTTGAGAGAAAATATGACCCGGCTGCAGGACTTCGTGTCGAGGCCTGGCTTGCTGACGGAGGAGAGGAATAATGAAAGTATTTGTTTTAGATCTCTCGGTTTGTAACGGTTGTTATTGCTGCCAGATCGCCTGTAAGGACGAACATGTCGGCAATGACTGGACTCCCTATGCGAAACCTCAACCGGATACCGGACAATTCTGGATCGGCTTAACCGAAAAAGTCCGCGGTCATGTCCCGCAAGTCAAGGTCTCCTATGTCCCACAGCTGTGTCATCATTGTGACGAAGCACCCTGCATAGAGCAATGCGAAGCCGAGGCTATCGAAAAGCGTGATGACGGCCTGGTCGTTATCAATCCGGAGAAATGCGTTGGCTGCAAACTGTGTGCCGACACCTGTCCGCACGATGCGATTTTTTTCAATGAAGAACTCAACCTGGCCCAGAAATGCACCGGCTGCAGTCACTTGCTGGACAACGATCCGGAGGAGTGGAGTGTGCCCCGCTGTGTTGATCAGTGCCCAACAGAGGCTCTGCGTTTTGGCGAGGAAAAGGACTTCGCCGATTTTATCGCTGAAGCGGAACCATTCAGACCCGAGGCAAACACCAAATCCAGGATCTACTATAAAGGGCTGCCGAAGAAATTTATCGCCGGCACCCTATACGAACCTAATATCGAAGAAGTAATTATCGGCGCCACCTGCACCCTGAAAGACGTCGACTCCGGTGAGGAATTTACCGAAACGACCAACAACTTCGGTGACTTCTGGCTCAAGGAGCTGCCCGATGACAGGACCTTTACCCTGACCATCGAAAAAGACGGGTACTCTAAGATAGTAGAAGGCCTGACCACGGATATTGATCGCGGCCTTGGCGATGTGCCGATGGATATGAAAGGCTAATTGCTACATAAATCCAGGGGCGACTCCAGATCATACTGCAGTCGTCCCCTGGCTGTTCACTTGATTTCCAGTAATTCCAGCCGATAGGTGAGATCCTGACCGGCCAACGGATGATTGCCGTCCAGGGCTACCCGCTCGCCGCTGACTTCCCTTACCACGAAAGTGGCCCGCTCACCGTCACGATTCTGGTATTGAACCGTCCGCCCGGGTACAAGTTTCATGTCCTCAGGAAATACTTCACGATCGACCTGTAGAACCAGGTCATCGTTATACACACCGTAGCCCTGCTCCGGTCTTATAGTTATACCGCGTACCTCGTTCACACTCATGCCGATCACGCCCTGCTCCAGTGCCTCAAAGACTTTCCCGGCACCAATGGTAAAGGTGAGTGGTCTGGTGTTCTGGGCATCAACCTGTGTCCCGTCTTCCAGGATTATCGAATAGCGCAAGGTTACGGTCGTACCTTTATCTGCCAAATTCTCTCCCATCTTGCCGCCTCGCTTCCGTTAAATTTCGATTGAGCCGATGCCCGATACCTTCGCCCATCAGATTCGCAGGGTTTCCCGCACCTCTTCTTCCCTGAAACCGACAACAACTTTATCGCCGACCACTAAGGTCGGAAAGGTGCAGCGTTTATTAAATTCTTTGACTTCCTTCACCATCTCCCGGCGCGCCGAACCCTCCAGTTCATCCACGTTGATAAAACTGAAATCCACCCGGTTCAATTCCAGAAATTCTATCAACGCTTTGCAGTGCAGGCAGGTGCTCACCGCATACAGTTTCACCTCACCTCGATCAGCCATTGGGTTATTGAGCATTTGAGGGGACTACCGTTACCGGAACAGGGGAGAGCTTGAGTACAGATTTGATGCTGCTGCCGACAGAATTTCTGCTGAGCATCCCTTCATGGGAGCCGAGTATTATGATATCGCACTCGTTCTCCTCAGCATTGTTAATGATGGTCTCGGCGATATCGCCAGCGCTGATAATCACTTCTCGTGAGTGAAACGCGCAACTGTCCTCATCCATGCCAACCTTATCGCAGAAATTCTGGATTTCCTCGAGCACCTGAGATGAGAGCTTTTTGCCGGTAAGTGATTTATGGATGTCATCCTTTTTGGCCTGCATCAGCTCCTGCCACTCGTGTTTACCGACCAGCCCTTTAAACCGTCCCTCAATACTTTCGGGTATCTCTTCTATGATATAGAGAATGTAGAGCAGTGCCTTGTTGCGAATTGCCATGGCCACCGCGAACTCATATGCCTGCTGGCAGCCGGGGGTCAGATCAGTGGCGAACAATATTACGTCAATTGGTTTCAACATATTAATTTATTTAAATATTTTCGTTTAATAGGAACATCAACAGCCGGATTCTCCTTCGAAATCGCTCAGTCGCAGCAGGAAGATCAGGGGCAGCCCGACCAGCATTGCACCTCCTATCACCGATATTCCGGTACCGATGGACAAAGACCTGGCCAGATAACCGATCACCAAGGGTGCGCCCCCAGCCCCTATCAAATAGGCCAGCGGCGGTCCCATGGCACTGATAACCGATCGCAGCGTGGGAGGTACAACTCGTGCAAGCGCTCCGTACACCACCGGGAAGAAAGCCGTGAGCACTGCCGACTGCAGTAGCAGAGCAGTAATCAACGCCCCGCCCTCGACCATGCCGAGCGCAACGGTCAGAAATGCCGCCCCTCCAAGTGTTAACCACATAAAACGCTTTTGTCCAATTCTATCGGCTGCTATTCCGGCGAAAAAAACCACCAATAAACCGGAAAGTTGTGACAGCCCGATAATGGTGTTTGCTTTGGCCAGGGACAAACCCTTCTCGTGAACAAAGTAGAGTGGCAGCATCGCATTCATCCCTGCATTGCCTGCAATAGCCAGCGACAGCAAAACGGTAATCCACCAGAACGATGGCAGCGCGCCAACCTGCTTTATATTTTCAACACTTATCCTCCGTCCCGGGAATTGACCGCCTTCACTCTTCATAGAAAACAGCAGCGCCGAAGCCAGAGACAGCAGCCCCCAGCAAAGCAGAACCTGACGCCAGGAAAACCACTGAAGCAGCAGCGCGGCAATCAACGGGGCGCTGACAAAGGCCAATGGCGGTGCGCATTGGTGCACTGCCATTCCCTTGCCCCAGTCTGATTTCTGGATCTCGGCAGTTATGGTGGCAACCGCCGATGGTAGATGAAGGAATCCGGTAAATCCAATGATCACCAAAAGCACACTGATGCCGGCAAAACTTCTGACAAATACAAATAGAAGCAGTGCCAAACCCAACAGCCAGGCCGAGAATTGCAAGGCTCCGCGATGGTTCAACACAGATGAAAGAAGACCCGAAAAGATCGGGGCCAGCAGATACCCGACTCCTATCATCAGAAACAGGGAGCCGGCCTGCAGATGGTCTAACCCCAGATCACTCTCTATTTCCGGCATCAATGGGCCCAAAATAATTCGGCTCACAAATCCCAGGTAAAAGAGCCAGGCCAAAGAGACGGTCAGACCTATTTTATCGCCGAACGGCTCCGGCATCGGGCAGTCGTATAATCCGATATCATCATCCATACAGGCTCACACCATAGTAATGGTTAGATTCGGCCACTTTGTCTCACAGAATGGAACTCGTAAGATATCACTGTCTCGCGAATAATCGTATGATCAACGCGTCGAACTCTTTCAGAGACGCGATCCAAGAGCATCACATCCCCCACATAGCCACTATATTCCAGCCCCCGGGCAGTGTCAACGACGATGCGAATTAGTGTTTTATTTAACTGTAATTACG
>JBPCUV010000277.1:0-3230 GCA_051010975.1 Desulfocapsaceae bacterium | reverse complement strand
CGATAAAAACGGTTGCTTTTAAGAGGAGCGGCAGGTAGTTTGCGCTTTCGCCCGCAGTTCAGGGTCACTATAAAGATAATTAAGCCAGTAACAATAACTATATAGCCAAGCACGCAGCAGATGAGTGATCAAAAAGAATTGAACAAGAGTTATGACTTCAGCGACGTCGAAGACAAGTGGCTGAAGACCTGGGAGGAGCAGCACTGTTTCGAGGCCGCGATGAACGACGGCAAGCCCGCTTTTTCCATCGTCATTCCACCGCCCAATGTCACCGGTGTGCTGCATGTCGGCCATGCCCTCAATAATACTCTGCAGGACATCCTGACCCGTTATCACCGCATGTGCGGCGACAACACTCTCTGGGTTCCCGGCACCGACCATGCTGGCATTGCCACCCAGAATGTGGTGGAGCGCCAGTTGGCTCAAGAAGGCCAGACCCGCCACGACCTGGGCCGGGATAAATTCATCGAACGGGTCTGGGAGTGGCGTACCGACAAGGGTGGCACGATCATCAACCAGCTCAGGAAACTGGGGTGTTCCTGCGACTGGAGCCGGGAACGGTTCACCATGGACGAGGGGTTGTCCAAGGCGGTGCGTGAAGTCTTCGTGAGGCTCTACAAAGAGGGGCTGATCTACAAGGGAGACTATATCGTCAACTGGTGTCCGCGCTGTCTGACAGCCCTGGCCGATGACGAAGTGGATCACGAGGACGCCCGGGGTAAGCTCTACCATCTGCGCTATCCATTTGCCGACGGCTCCGGCCATGTGGTAGTAGCCACTACCCGTCCGGAGACGATGCTTGGTGATACCGGTGTGGCTGTGCACCCGGACGACGAGCGCTACGCTCATCTTAAGGGAGTGGGCATCGAGTTGCCCCTCACCGGCAGGACCATTCCGGTGGTCTTCGATCCCCACGTGCAGAAGGATTTCGGTACAGGAGCCCTGAAGGTGACTCCCTCGCACGATCGGGACGACTACGAGATCGGCCGGCGGCACGACCTCGAAATGTGCAAGGTCATGGACGATCACGGGGTCATGAACGAGAAGGCCGGCGTTTACCAGGGGCTTGATCGTTACGAGTGCCGCAAACGGATCGTCGAAGATCTGCAAACCCAGGGCTTCCTCGATAAAATCGAGGACTACGACATCGCCCTCGGTCAATGCTACCGCTGCAAAACGGTGGTTGAGCCGACCACTTCACTGCAGTGGTTCGTCAAGGTGAAGCCGCTGGCCGACGCCTCGGTTGAGGCGGTCCGCAGCGAGCGCATCAAAATCTATCCGAAGACCTGGTACAACACCTTCTACAGCTGGATGGACAATATCCGGGACTGGTGCATCTCGCGGCAGATCTGGTGGGGGCACCGGATACCTGCCTGGACCTGCATTACCTGCGGTGAGCTGATCGTCGAGACCAGCGATCCTGAGTTCTGTCCGGCCTGCACCTCGACTGAGCTGATCCAGGAGACAGACGTACTCGACACCTGGTTCTCCTCGGCGCTGTGGCCTTTCTCGACCATGGGCTGGCCCGAGAACACCAAGGAACTGCAGACCTTTTATCCGACCTCAATCCTGATTACCAGTTTTGATATTCTCTTTTTCTGGGTCGCCCGCATGATGATGATGGGCATACATTTCATGGACGAAGTGCCGTTCCATGATGTTTACCTGCATGCCCTGGTGAGGGACAAGCACGGCAAGAAGATGTCCAAATCTACCGGCAACGTCATCGATCCGCTCGAGGTCATGGGCAACTACGGCACCGACGCGGTTCGCTTCACCCTGACCGCCTTTGCCGCCCAGGGCAGGGAGATCAAACTCGACGAGGACCGGATCGAGGGCTATCGCTTTTTCATCAACAAGATCTGGAATGCTGCTCGATTCGCCCAGATGCACGTCGGCGACTGTAGTGTAGAGGTCAGAAAGGCGGTCGACAAGCCAGACGAGTTGCCGCTGGTCCACCAGTGGATTTTGAGCCGCATGGCCAAAACCATTGATGAGGTCCGCCAGGGACTGGATGAGTATCATTTCAACACCGTGGCCTCGGCCAACTACCAGTTCATCTGGCACGAGTTCTGCGACTGGTATCTGGAGTGGATCAAAGCCGATCTTTACAGCGACGATGAAGCGGTCAAAGAGCAGGCAAGGGGGGTGCTGCTGGTCGTCCTGGAAACGATCCTCAAGCTCATCCACCCGGTTATCCCGTTTGTCACCGAGGAGATCTGGAGCGTGCTGCCGGGGGAGAGAAAGGTCCTGATGCTCGAGCCCTATCCCGAGAGACAACCCGACTGGTTAAACGACACTGCCGAACAGCAGATGGAGCTGCTCATGGGAATCATCACCGGCATTAGAAATATCAGAGCCGAGGCGGATGTGCATCCATCCAAAACCATCGATGCTTACGTCACCAATGTCGACAGTGCCACGGCTGAACTGATCGATTCGTTCTCGCCGGCGATCCGCGACCTCACCAGACTTAACGGCTTGACCATTGCTGAAAGCCAGGATAAACCTGACGATGCCGCAACCTATATTTTCAACGATATCGAGATATTCGTACCGCTTAAAGGACTGGTCGACGTGGACAGTGAACTGGCCAAGCTTGGCAGGGACCGGGCCAAGGTCGAGAAGAGCCTCAACCAGGTGAACGGCAAACTCGGCAACGACAAGTTTCTTGCCAACGCACCCGAAGCGGTGGTGGCCAAGGAAAAGGCCAAACAGGAAGAATTAGAGGCGCGGCTCAATCGGCTGGCCGAAGCCGAGCAGCGATTGCACAAGATCCAGGGCTGAGACGAGCCCCTTATTGGAGCCAGCAGGTATGGACAAGAATCTGCTCGACAGGCTGTACAGTTCGTTTCTCAGGGAAGACATCGGCCGGGGCGACCTGACCAGTGAAGCGATCTTTTCTGCTGAACAGACGGGCAGAGCCGATATCGTTGCCCGGGAGTCGTTCATCGTGGCCGGTGCCGAAATCATCGGCGGCCGTGTTTTTACCGTCCAGAATCCCGACATCGAAATCATCAATCCGCTGGCCGATGGCAGCCCGGTGAAGTCCGGTGAACTTATCTTTTCGGTGCAGGGACCGGTCATCGATTTGCTCAAGGCTGAGCGGACCGCGCTGAATCTGCTCCAGCGAATTTCGGGGATTGCCACCTTCACAGCCAGTTTCATAGAGAAGGTGCGGGACTATCAGGTGCGCATCTGCGACACCCGAAAAACCACGCCGGGGCTGA
>JBPCUV010000276.1:0-4581 GCA_051010975.1 Desulfocapsaceae bacterium | reverse complement strand
GCAGTAAGGCAGAGTGGTCAAAATAGATAATTTATTTGCGAGAAAATCTTAATCAAAATCTATGAGGTGCATATGTCACTGAGTAAATTTAGACTTCAAGTGCTTGCCATTTTATCTGATAATCTTAAACAGTCACCTCCTCAGCTGGTTTCTTCCACCATTATCGCCGAACAGATGAATCTTAGTCTTTCGGAACTCAGGAAAGTACTCAAGAGCCTTGAAGGAATTGGGGAAATCGAGACCGATCCTGAGTTGCGCTATAATCTCATCACTCAAAAAGGTCTTCAGTTGTTGGGCGATCAATACGCAACTCTCAGAACCTAATTTCAACCTATATCTGCTGAGTTGAAATTAGCTTTTAACGTTTAGATCCAATTTGTGATATTGTGATATTTTAAATAATATCAATATTTTAAGTGGAATGCAAAATTCAAATCTAGAGACTTACGATCATTACATCAAAGCATTGATGAATATCAGTCAGGCTATTACCTCAGATCTTTTCCTGGAGGATTTGTTCAAGCTGATCGTTATGGTAACCGCCAAGGTTACGGGGGTGGAAATTTGTTCCTTGTGGCTTGTTGACGAAAACGATAATCCACCCCTTATAAAACTTAAAGCAACCCAATCCTTTGATCCCGATTACGTGCAGGACCGGGTACTCAAGGTGCATGAAGGAGTTGTCGGTTATGTGCTTTCTACCCAGCGGCCGTATCTGATAGACAATGTTCTGATTGACGAGAGGTTTAAAGAAAAGGAGTTGGCAAGAAAGCTTGGTTTAGTCTCTATGGCAAGTATTCCTCTCCATGGAAAAGAGGGAAAGGTTATTGGGGTGCTCAACTCTTTTACGGCAAAACCATATGTATTTTCAGAAACGGATATCAATATGTTGACGGCCGTTGCCAGTCAAGCTGCAGTAGCTATCCATAATACAGACCTGATCATTAAAACGCGTATTGTAGAACGGGAACTACAAAACAGGAAGCAGATTGATCGGGCAAAAGAAATCCTGATGCAAAGACGTGATATGAGTGGTGAAGATGCGTATCGCTGGATTCAGAAAAGAAGTATGGACACCCGTAAATCCATGCTCGAAGTAGCAGAAGCACTTATTTTGTCCGATGAGATATAAAAGCCTGAAGGTGTATTGACCCGACCCCATGGGCTGGTTTTTCTTGACAAGTTAGTTGAGTTTAACTAAATAAACTAAAAATTAGTTATTCAGGCCACACAAAGGCGTGTGGTTTGTTCGATATATAGACAAAGGCGTCTGTTTCCTCTTAGGAGACAGGTGCCTTTTTTTTTGTTCGCAATGAAGTCAAAGGAACAGATTTTTTTCATCAATGATTTCAAAATTCATTTAACCAGAAAAGGAGACAACTAAATGATTCAATGGCCGAAAAACAATGATGCTCTTGGTACAGTCAACCGAGGCAATCCCTGCGAATCTGGATTGTGCACTCTTTGCAGCTCTGATTGTAAAGGCAAGTGCGAAACCTGGATGTCGTCCCTAAGAGGCCGCAAAATGCTCTACCCCAGAAAATTTGGAAAAACTACTTCTGGGTCAAGCAATGTAACCTCTCTTGGCCTGGGCTATCATGCCTTGAGGGTTCAGGGGTATGCCTATGGATCGACCGGATTAAACCCTGGAATGACCAAGGATCCCGATGACTGTGTTTTCCCCAACGTCAACACAGAAGCTATTTTCGGGGAAGAAATCAAAGTAAAGTGTCGTGCCCCCATCATGACAGGGGCGCTGGGCTCAACCTTTATCGCTGCAAAATATTGGAATGCATTTGCCACCGGGGCCGCTATATCCGGCTTTCCCATAGTCATAGGAGAAAATGTCGTCGGTGTTGACAAGGAATCAAAATTAGGTGGAGGCAAAATCACCTCGGCACCTGAACTTGATAGACGTATTGAAATTTTTAAGCGTTATTCCGATGGACATGGTGCCATTTTCGTTCAGCTCAACGTTGAAGACACCAGAAATGGGGTAGCGGAATATGTCCTTGATAAATATGGCGATGACGTAATTATTGAGCTGAAGTGGGGCCAGGGCGCAAAGGTTATTGGAGGTGAAATTCAGGTCACCTCACTTGAATATGCTATTTTCCTTAAAGAGCGTGGTTATGTTGTTGATCCTGACCCAACTGATCCTTCCGTAC
This sequence comes from Desulfocapsaceae bacterium, assembly GCA_051010975.1. Classification (GTDB taxonomy): domain Bacteria; phylum Desulfobacterota; class Desulfobulbia; order Desulfobulbales; family Desulfocapsaceae; genus JABDQA01. The sequence goes on along the minus strand of JBPCUV010000276.1, from coordinate 2,413 downwards.
AGGCTGCATTCGAGCGCAGAGCCATTACCGCTTTTGCCAGGCATAGCAGGTTAGGGGCTACTGATCTGGATACAGTGGCGCAAGTTCGTGAATCATTTATGTCATCAGTTGAGTATCTTAGAGGCATTGGCTTCAAGAGAATATCGCTAAAAACTGGCTCCTACGGCATGGAGGCCCTGGCGATGGCAATTAGATACTCCGCAGATGCCAAACTTGATCTGCTGACCATTGATGGTTCGGGCGGCGGCACAGGTATGAGTCCCTGGAATATGATGGAACAATGGGGAGTGCCCTCCCTGGCCTTGCATGCCAAAGCCTATGACTACTGTAAGATTCTCGATGACCAGGGAATCAAGGTTCCGGATATCTCTTTTGCTGGTGGTTTTGCCCGTGAGGATCATGTTTTTAAGGCTCTGGCTTTAGGGGCACCCTACACGAAACTTGTGTGTATGGGTCGTGCGCCGATGATACCCGGATATCTAGGCAGCAACATTGAAGGAACCTTCTATCCTGAAAGAAGAACGGAAATAAATGGGAATTGGGACGAACTTCCCCAAACCGTTAAAAGCTTCGGCAAGTACCCGGAAGAAATCTTCTCAGCCTGGGAGGAAGTCAAGCAGAAAGTGGGTGCTGATGAAATGAAAAGAATACCTTTTGGCGCTGTAGCCATGGCCGGGTATGTTGATAAGCTCGCCTGCGGGTTGCAGCAGTTGATGGCCGGTGTAAGGAAATTCAAGTTATCAGAGATTTCAAGAAATGACTTGTTCAGCGCCAACCGTGAAACTGAAAGCGAAACAGGCATTCCGTTCCTGACAGAGGCACAAAAAGAATCGGCTGAGGCAATTCTCAAAGCATGATAGGTTAAGATCATTCACAAGGCACATCGAGAAACCGACTCGATGTGCCTCTATTCTTTCTTTGTTTTCTCAACATCATACCCCTGATTTTTTCCTAATCGGATTTTTCCGACGCCATCAGCAAGAAACAGGTACCGATTAATTTCGCACCACATAAAAACTGGCCTGACAGTGATTGGATGCCACAGTAGCTGATAAGAAAAGAGATGGCGGCTGCTATTTTGGAAACTTCAACCAGATAAGCTCGGCTGCAATGTCGCCGGTATTCCGCCATTTTCCGGGGGTGTCCTTATGAAGATAAATCGTATCTCCGGGTTTTATCTCGTAGACCTGATTGTCAACGGTCATCTCAAGTTGGCCCGAAATGAGATATCCCATCTCTTTTCCCTTATGGGTGAAGAAATGGTTGGATAGTTTCTTATTCGGTCGTATCCTGATGATTGCAGCTTCCGCGGGACCATCGACATCAGGGGGAAGAAGCAATTCAGCATCGGCATAGTCTTTGGGAATCCTTTCAAGCGTAATAACCGATCTTTGGTCTGCTGAATAGATAGGATCCGTTTTACTCAGATTGTGGTCCCTTAAAAATGTTGCTGCCTCGACGCCGAGACTTTCTGCAATTCGAAATAGGGCTGGCAAAGAGGGGTAAATGGTATTTTTTTCAACCTGTGAGATAGTACTGGGGGTCACGCCTGTCAGTTCTGCCAGCTTCTTTTGAGAAAAGCCTCTCTTAAGTCTGACACTCTTAATTTGGGCCCCTAAATCGAATTTGCCTTTGATCTCTCTTTGACTCTCAAAAACGATATCAGATGCTTCACACTGATACTCATGCTGTTCATTAAGAAATTTCGAGTTACGTTTTTCTGCTTTCAGGATTTTGAGTGTAGACTTTCCCCGACGAACCGAGAGATCGATAGCTACTTGGGCAATTTTGTTGATATTTGCCTTTAGTTTGTTCGAGTGAGCTCCCTTTTCAATAAGCCAGTAAGCAATAGTATCTAGTTCATATAGCCTTGGGCAGGTTCGAGCATAGAAATCAATTACAGATTCCTCCCCGCCCCATAAGGTCTGCATCCCCGTAAGGCTGTCTAAGATGAAATGCACATCTCCTGATAGATTGCTATGCAAGCCATAGATGGCTTCACCAACATGGGTTGGATTTGTTGGATCATTTACTTTGATAACCTGGTAGGGCCAGAGAGCTCCATCTTTTTCGTAAAACTTATTGAAAACCTCTGATCTATCCCCTTTACCATTCGTAAAACAGTCAAGGATAGTCAAGTTTTGGCTTTCGGCATGAGGGCCGAGGAAAGAAACTAAATTTTTAGGAGAACGATCGAAAGTGACATATATTAGAGGCTTTTTAAGGATCAGTGATTCTTTAATGAAACTTAGGCAGAAGACAGTTGAAAAGCTGCCAGCATCCTCATACCAGATGACATTATCACCTATAAAGAGATCTCCCAGGAGCCTATCTAACTCAGAGATTCCTGAAGAAACACGTTTCTTTTTCAGGCTGCTAGTGGTTCTTGTGTCCAATGAAATATTTCCTGATA
>JBPCUV010000275.1:0-14615 GCA_051010975.1 Desulfocapsaceae bacterium | reverse complement strand
CGGCAAACATCAGGTCAATCTGCATCCGGGCGTTGGCATGCAGCATATAAAAACCGAGGCCCGAACTGGAGCCGACCCATTCACCGACAATTGCACCGATAGGGGCGACTGCGGCCGCTACCCGCAGTCCCGAAGCAAAGGCGGGCAGGGCCGAGGGGATGATTATATATCGCAGAGTGGTGAAGCGGCTGGCTCCCATTATTCTGGCCAGCTCGAGAAGATCTGGGTTGGTTCTGCGCATGCCCTGGTAGAAGGAGGCGGCGACGGGGAAAAAAATGATCAGAACCGCCATGGCGATTTTAGAGGCCATGCCATAGCCGAACCAGAGCACCAGAATGGGTGCCAGGGCAAATACCGGAATGGCCTGACTTATAACCAATACCGGTTGCATCCAGCGTTTCAGCATTGGTGATATGATCATTGTCAGGGCACAGGAAACCCCGAGCAGGGTGCCAATTAAAAGACCGGCGATGATCTCAAAAGCGGTCGTTTTCAGGTGTTTAATCAGCACCGGTGCGTGTTCTGCCAGAGCCTGCGCTACCGGCAACGGACCGGGAAGGATATAGGCCGGGACCTGGGTGACCAGGACCAGCAGCTGCCACAATACGAGCAGACCGCCGGTCAGAACAATAAGGCGCAAAGCAGCCATCAGGTGTGATCCTCGAGGAGAAGTCCGAGAAGATTGGCGTAGTGTTCCAGCACTTCTTTGCTGTCCGGGCTGCGGGGCGGCTGGGTATGAAAATCGATGGTTGTTTTTACCTCGGCCGGAGTGCCCCCTAGAATGATAATTCGATGGGCCATTCGAAGTGCCTCGGCCGCGTCATGGGTGACCAGCAATGTAGTTGTTCCCCTGGTCAGTTCGGCTGAAAGATCCTGTAACCTGATCCTGGTCAGGGCATCGAGGGCCGAGAATGGTTCATCCATCAGAAGTATTGAACGCCCCTCCATCAATGTTCGAAGCAGCGCACCTCGTTGGCGCATGCCTCCCGACAACGACGAGGGAAGCGATTTTTCAAAACCGGCCAGCCGTCCTCTGACAATGAGTTCGTCTGCCTGTCTATGCATTGACTCTGTTTGTTCGCCGCGCAGCTTGGCTCCCAGCAGGACATTATCACGCAGGCTTAACCAGGGCAGCAGCAGGTCGTCCTGTCCCATCCAGGCCACCTGTGATGATTCCGGCGGGTTGAAAGCAAATGATCCTTCGATGTTGAACCCTGATGCTCCGGAGATCAGGCGAAGAAGTGTGGACTTGCCGCAGCCGCTTGGTCCCAGTATGCAGGTTGTTTGACCGGCAGCGATGTCGAGGTTGAGGTTTTTGAACAAGGGTACCCCGCTGCCGAACCACAGGGTAAGGTCGGTGATCTTTATGGTCGGAGCGGTCACGTTGTTTGATGAAGTCGGCAGATCGGTCTCTCAGTCAGTCTGAAGAAGGGCTTGATCTATCAGAGTTTTCAGTTTCTTCGAAGCTTTAGCGGGGTCGGCAGCAGCGACTATGGCAGAGACCACGGCAATACCGTCAGCGCCTGCGGTTATCACCGAATCCGCGTTGTCTTGGTTTATACCCCCGATGCCGACCAGCGGAATATCGACCAGGGATCTGATTTTTTTTATCCCCTCAAGTCCCAGCGGCGGGGCGGTATCTGTTTTTGTTGCGGTTGCAAAAACCGGGGATATCCCGATATAATCGGCACCTTCCTGTTCAGCTCTGAGCGCATCGTCCACGGTTTCAGCGGAAATTCCAATAACCAGCGAATCACCGGCTATGTTTCTGGCCATACCTATGGGCATATCGCTCTGTCCCAGATGGACACCGTCGGCTTCGACGGCCAGGGCAACATCGAGCCGGTCATTGATGATCAAGGGTATGTTGCGGGCTTTTAGAAATGGCCGCAGGGACAACGCTTCCTCCAAAAATTCCCTTGTACCGCAACTCTTCTCACGGAGCTGTACACAGGTTACCCCACCGACCACTGAGGCCTCAACTATCTCTTTTGTGGATCTGCCCTGTGACAGATTTCGGTCCGTCACCAGATAGAGGGAATAGTCGATCATGGTTGCTCAGCCTTCGACTATTTTGCAGCCGGCAACGATGTCATCGGGGGTTAGCTGATAAAGAGAATCGAGAATCGCCGTCATGAACGAACCTGGACCCTGGGCCTTGCGTCCCGCCAGTTCGCCGGCAAGGCCGAAAAAGGCAAGAGCAGTAGCTGTAGCGGTTACGGGATCGGGATCAACCGCGGCGAAAGCTCCGATTATTGCCGTTGCCGAACATCCTGTGCCTGTTACCACCGGCATCAGGGGGTGACCGTTTTTGACTCTGATAATTCTCGTCCCGTCGGTGATAAAGTCGATGGGGCCGGTGATCGCCAGTGTTGCACCGAGTTCGCCGGCCAGGGCCATGGCGCTGCTTTCTGCCTCATCAACCGAATGCAGAGAATCAACCCCTTTGCTTTTCGAGTCTTCGTCATGCAGGGAGAGAATTTCCGAGGCATTGCCCCGGACTATGGAGACGTTGGTCTCGGCAATGATGGTCCGGGCAGTTTGGGTCCGCAGCCGGGTGGCACCCGAACCCACCGGGTCGAGGACTATCGGCGTATTCAACTCACTCGCTTTTCTCCCGGCCTTGAGCATTGAGTTGATCCAGCTATCGGAGAGCGTACCGATATTTAAAACCAGGGCGCCGGCGAAACCGACCATTTCCTCGACTTCGTTTTCGGCGTGAGCCATGACCGGTGAGGCTCCTGCGGCAAGGAGCACGTTGGCCGTGTAATTCATGACCACATAATTGGTGATGTTGTGAATCAGTGGTTTATTCTGGCGAATTTTTTCGATATTTTCGGCACATTTCATCGCAAGATCTGACATGGGGTCACCTTCTCGTTTATATTAATACAATACAGGAGGTAGCTTGTGGACAAGCCCTGGGAATAACCGTAAAGAACTGAATGAAAAGAAGAGCTTTGGACTGCAATTCCCTACGCTGGTATTAACCAGATCAGGTTCTATGGGTATCATCTCAGGCCGATGGGCCACCCCTGCGCATGAAGCATACTACCAATGGTTTATAAGAGTTTAATTCTGGCCTGTCAAGTTTCGGCGAAGTGTCGGTTTCCAATACTACGGTGACGGTTGGACAAGAATTTTTGCTTTTTCTAAAAATGGTGTTTATCCATTTTGACTGAGCCTTGATTATTGTTTCGAATAATCATAATTCTTAGTAATAACAAAACGATGGAGTTTTTATGCTTGCGAGCGACAAAATTGCTAAGGCCTTTTCGGCCATCTGTGAAGAAGTGGACAAAATCAAGAAGGACGATCTGTCGGCTAAGACTAAAAAACGACTGAAAACGATCGTTTCCATTGCCAAACACCAGAGCGACATCAGAGGTGCGAAAAAGGGGACCTGCAAAGCCCATAAAAAGAAATGCTGTTGAGCGTGGAAGACAGCCATCTCACTACGGCAGGCAACACAGACCTGTGACCTGCCGTAGTTGTTTTTAATTCCCTGGTTCCGGCTGCTCAGCCGGGATTTCTAAGCCGCCGGGTTTGTAGTAACCCTTTTACATCTTCTGACTGAGCAATAGACCTGTTTTGATGAGAAAAGATGCAATTGTCGATTGCGTCAGTCGCTGTCATGTTGTATCCATTCGATCTTAGCTCGATTGTACCAGTGTCCTCTTTTTAAGACCTATAGCTTACTCAGACTGAGTTAAATAACCTGGATGGTAGGCAACGCGCATGAACGAAAAAGAATTGGAAACAGGCGCTTACATTTCAACCATAAAGAAAATCAAATAAGATCATGTTCAAGCCCACGAGAACCCCTCAACTGCCCCCCACAGAGCACGTCCCGAGACCCTACCAGGGGCCTTCTTACGAAGAAGTCGAGCACCTGCGTCAGAGCTATCTGACCCCCGCGCTACTGACCTTTTATAAAAAGCCGCTGATGATTGTCGAGGGATCGTTGCAGTATCTCTACGATGAAAAGGGCCGCCGATATCTTGATGGAATCGGCGGCATTGTCACCATCAGCGCCGGTCACTGTCATCCTTATGTAACCGAAAAGGCTAAAGCTCAGCTCGATACCCTGCAGCATACGACAACCATCTATTACCATCCGGCAGTGGCAGAGTTTGGCAAGGCACTGGCCGATAAGCTACCCGATGAGCTGAGTGTCATCTATTTTGTCAACTCCGGGTCGGAGGCCAACGATCTAGCCATCATGATGAGCCGTTTATTCACCGGCAATTATGATCTTATCGCCCTGCGTAATTGTTATCATGGCGGCAGCCCATCTGCCATGGGACTCACCGCCCATTCCACCTGGAAGTTCAACTATCCGCACAGCTTTGGCATCCACCATGCGGTCAACGCAGATCCTTATAGAGGCCCCTATGGAAGAGATGATTCGAAGGCCGGAGAGAAATATGCCGCAGATATTAAAAATTTGATCGAGCATACTACGCCCGGCAAAATCGCCGGTTTCTTTGCCGAATCGATCCAGGGGGTCGGTGGCACTGTCGTCTTTCCTGACGGCTACCTGCGGGCAGCCTATGATCATGTGAGAGCCGCCGGAGGCCTCTGTATCGCCGATGAGGTCCAGACTGGATTCGGACGGACAGGAGAGCACTATTGGGGGTTTCAGACCCAGGGGGTGATCCCTGATATTGTCACCATGGCAAAAGGAATCGGAAACGGGGCACCGCTGGCCGCCGTGGCCACCAGCCCTGAGATTGCCCGGCACCTTTCAGAACGGATCCATTTCAACACTTTCGGGGGTAATCCGGTGTCCTGCACCATCGGCAAAGCGGTGCTGGAAGTCATCGATCGGGAACACCTGCAGCGCAACTGCCTGGACACCGGCACCTACCTGATGGAAGGTTATAGGCGACTGATGGCCACACATGACATCATCGGTGATGTGCGTGGACTGGGACTGATGACCGGTATAGAACTGGTCACCGATCGCAAGGCAAAAAATCCGGCTGGCAAAGAAGCACTGCAGGTATTCGAACGGGCCAAGGACTTTGGTCTGCTGATCGGTAAAGGTGGTCTGTACGGCAATGTCCTGCGGATTAAACCACCGATGTGCATTTCCAGAGCAGACGTAGATTTTATCCTCGAGGTGCTCGATATCGCCTTTTCCGAACTCTAGCCTGAAGTTCACGAGTCGATACAGCCTGCTATCCTGCATCGCTTTTGTGGGGGAGGCATCGTAATTTTACAGCCTCACCCAAGTATCCTCGTCTCGCAGATCGTCTCAACTCGTGAACACCAGGCTAAGTCGAGCCAAATTGACCACTCCAGCTCATAAGTGATGCGCCATTACTGCTCGTAGAGCTCGATTACCTCGTCTTCCGCCAGAGCCCCGTCAATCCATTCCTGCATAGATGAAAGTGACAGCAAAGACTGCATGTAGGTGGCCTCGATTCCGCCCATCTCTATGTGGTAACTTTTAAAGCGGAGTACCACCGGAGCGTACATGACGTCAGCGATAGAGAATTTGCCGAACAGAAAATCTCCAGCGGAGGCGTAAGATTCTCTGCAACTTCTCCAGATTTCGCTGACTCTGGTGATTTCATTTGCCAATTCCGGGGTGATTGCGTCGAACGATCTGTTGCGCCTGCAGTTCATCGGCAGATTGTTTCTGATTTGGAAGAAGCCGGAGTGCATCTCGTTGCTGACGCTCCTGGCGATCGCCCTGGCATTCACATCTTCCGGCCAGCAGTTCAACTCAGGGTGCTGTTCGGCGATATACTCGCAAATGGCCAGGGAATCCCAGATGGATTGATCCCCGGTGACAAGTATCGGCACGAGACCACTTGGCGAATATTCTTTTATCTTTTCGCTGAAGGTTTGCGAATAGAGCGGGAGGCGCACCTCTTTGAAGTTGATATTGAACTGTTTCAGTAAGAGCCAGCCCCTCAGGGACCAGGAAGAGTAATTCTTGTTTCCGATGACGAGTGTGTACATGGTTTGCCAGTCTGTTGATGGATTAATAGGAAGTTATGTGCGGAGTTATGTGCCCGGTTAGCTTCACTGCTGGTATCCATTCTAATAAAATTGACGGGGAAGACGAGCGAAGAAATCACCTGGCCTAATCAATTGGATTGTTGTACAACCGTTAGTGCAATTGGCCATCTTAGAAAATTGTCTTTTCACTCGATCTCTGCGATGCGAGTGAAAATTTTATCCTCGCAATATTGGCTATATGGTTGCGACAGGTATTTTCCCGCGCCTTGGCCTTGAAAGAACATCCTGATTCTGGAAGGCACCTAATCATGTATCAGGCAAACAACGGGTTTACGGTCTGGATCACTTAAGGAGAGCAAAATGAGTCTTGAGTTGTATATTGGCTTTCTGCTGGCTTCGAGTTTGATCCTGATAATCCCGGGGCCGACGATCATTCTGGTTGTCAGCCAGGCTATCACCCATGGCAAGAGATCAGTACTGCCGCTGGCAGCGGGTGTGGTAGCAGGAGATTTCACCGCGATGACCCTGTCGCTGCTCGGGGTGGGAAGCCTGCTGAGTGTCTCGGCTGAATTGTTCAATGTGCTGAAATGGATTGGGGCACTCTATCTGGTATATCTGGGCCTCAGACTCTGGACCGCAAAGACCGATCCGGTAGAGATACGATCGGACCTGGTGGAGAGACAGGATAGATCCCTTTTCAGGTCCTCATTTATCGTCACTGCCTTGAATCCCAAGAGCATTACCTTTTTCATCGCCTTTCTGCCTCAATTTGTGAGCAGTTCTTCAGGGTCAATTGGCCAGTTGTGTTTGCTCGGCCTGACGTTTCTAACTCTGGCCGCCTTAAATGCCCTGATGTACGGTCTGTTCGCCGGACAATTCAATGAAGTTCTTCAGAAAGAGTCCGCTCGGCGGTGGCTCAACCGGGGCGGTGGGTCGGCCTTGATAGGTGCGGGAATTATCACGGCAGGATTGAAGCAGGGCTGACCTGGCCGCTGGATATCTGGGACGTGTTCCGCTTGATGCACGAGGTACGGCTCAGGTGGTCATGGTAGGGCTGGAAGTTTAGGCACAAAAAACACAGTAAGCGAAAGGAGCGTGACTAAGAGCAGATGAAAGATGTACATATCGCCTTAACCAACGACGACGGCATCGAATCTCCGGGACTCCGGGCTGCGGTGGCAGCGGTTGCTGATCTCGGCAGAATTACCATTGTCGCTCCGACCGATCAGCAGACGGCAACCGGACGCGGATTGACCGGCAACAAACAGTCGAAGCTCGAGAGGGTCAGCTACCCGGGCGGCAAGTTTGACGTAGAGGCCTATCACTGCCCCTGTTCACCTGCCCAGGTCGTGCGCCATGCAATGTTCACCCTTTTCCGCTTCGACAAACCAGACCTCCTGATATCTGGGATTAATTACGGTGAAAACCTCGGCAATATGATCAGCTGCTCCGGTACCGTAGGAGCGGCGCTGGAAGCCTCCAGCCATGGCGTTGCAGCCCTCGCCGTTTCCAAGCAGACCGACATCGCCTCGCACCACAACTACACCTCCCAGGACTGGCAGGCCGCCGCCCACTTTTTGAGGAAGTTTACACAACTCGTCCTGGATATGGACCTGCCTGCCGATGTAGACCTGCTCAAAATTGATGTCCCTGATGGGGCAAGTGAGGAAACCGGCTGGAAAATGACCAGGCTCTCCCGCTCATCCTATTATTCCAAAATTCTCGACAATACGTCAATCGACACCAGGGTCGGCGATTTTAAGACCCGAATACGCCTGGCGAAAGAGGAGGTTGAGAGCGATTCGGATATCTTTGCACTGGCCGTGGAGAAGCAGGTTGCAGTGACTCCGCTGAGTCTCGATTTTACTTCAAGGGTCGATCTCGGTAGCCTGCGAGACTCTTTTCTACCCTAAGACATGAGAAGCCATATGGAGGTTTTGCACATTCACACCCCGTTGCTGGAATCGACTCCACTGTCCCGGGTCATAGGCTCAGATGTCTGGCTGAAGATGGAGGCATTGCAGCCGTCTGGCTCTTTCAAACTCAGAGGCATAGGTCGGGCCTGCAGCTACCATGCAGGTAGAGGGGTGCAGGGCTTTATCAGTTCTTCCGGCGGTAACGCCGGTATCGCAGTGGCATACTGCGGCAGGAAACTTGGCCTGCCGGTAACGGTTGTGGTGCCGCTGTCCACTCCTGAACGGGCTATTGAGACAATCAAGAGTGAGCAGGCAGAGGTGATTGTCAGCGGTGAGTCCTGGCAGGAAGCCCATGATCATGCCCAGAGTCTCAGCGGACCGGATCGGGTGCTGATCCATCCATTTGATGACCCGCTGCTCTGGGAGGGGCATGCCACGCTCATAGATGAGGTAAAGGATAGCGGAGTTCGTCCTGATGCGGTGCTGCTTTCGGTGGGGGGTGGCGGGCTGCTATGTGGGGTACTGGAGGGGCTGCATAGAAACGATATGGCGGATGTTCCCGTGCTGGCTGTGGAGACCGAGGGGGCAGCGTCACTGGGAGCTTCTCTGAATGCCGGCCAGCATCTCGAACTGGATCGCATTGCCACTGTGGCCACCTCGCTTGGAGCCAAGAGAGTGGCGGACAAAGCATGGGAGTGGTGTGGTCGCCATGAGATCATAGGTCTTAGCGTCTCGGATCTTGAGGCCGTTAACAGTTGCCTGCAGTTTGCCGCCGATCACCGTTTGCTGGTAGAGCCGGCCTGCGGTGCGGCGCTTGCCCCTGTGTATGGTCAACATCAGTTCCTAAATGATAAAAAAACGATCCTGCTAGTGGTTTGCGGTGGTGTGGGTGTCAGTTTCGAGCAGCTTCAGCAGTGGCAACAGGATCTTGCAAATGGATAAGCCGATAACCTCTTAAGATGAGAAAGCAGATGAAAAATCAACCAGCTAACTGTGCCCGCTGCCCCTATAAGATATCAGATCGACTGTGCAGAGAAGAGCAGGGCAAAAGCCCAGATACCTGTCCCACTGCCAATCTTCAAGAGCTGACATCTCAAAGTCTTGACGAGTACAGAACCCATGGGGATATTCACGAATTCGCCAAGCAGGCCTCGATACAGGAATCGAGTGGCTATGGGAATCGTGATCAGGGATATGAGCATGTCAGGCCGATTAAACCAAGGATAGAAGAGATCATCGAGTTCGCTGAACGAATGAATTACCGGCGGTTGGGCATGGCCTTTTGCATCGGTTTGAGAAAAGAGGCCCAGGCCGTTGAAAAACTGATCGGTTCGCGCGGGTTCGAAATGGTCACGGTTCTGTGCAAGGTTGGACGAAGCTCGAAGGATACTATCGGTCTTGAGCGGGCTGATCAGATCGACAGCTCAAAAGACGAGGTCATGTGCAATCCCATTATGCAGGCCATGGTGCTGAACCGGGGAAAAACCGACTTCAATATTCTGCTGGGTCTCTGCGTCGGGCACGACTCTCTTTTCTTCAAATATTCAGACGCACTCTGCACGGTTCTGGCGGTCAAGGACAGGCTTCTCGGCCACAATCCACTGGCTGCGATCTACAATCTGGACAGCTATTACCGGGCCCTGAAATAATTGTGCACAGCGACATAAGACCGATACAACCTTACCTGCCAGGCTGTGTCACTCGCTGCGTTGCCTGCTCGAAGCGCTACAAGGCTGCTCAGCCAGCCAGTCTATCATTTCTTGCCTGATCAAGAGTCTTGAACTCAGGTCGCTATGTAGAGATATCTGCAAGTGCCTTCTGGATGGTCCGATGAACGAGTGAGGCGATTTTTCTGAAGCCGGCTGGGGTCGGGTGTATTTCGTTGCGCCACTGATTCGGGGACAGCGTGCCCTGGGTGTTGGTAATGAATAATTTGCCCGGGTACTTTCCCTCTACCCGGGACAGACGCTCAGCGAAACGTTCGAGCATGAATCTGATTACCGCTTTCTGTTCGTCGCCGTTGGTGAAATTCTTTTCCTGCAGGAAGGGGTAGATCCACGATTCGCCGATGGGGAACAGGTCGAAAAGCTCATAGCCATCAGGCGAGGGAACGCAGAAGTCGTAGTTGTGGCTCACCACCCTGACCTCGGGATTGACCGAATAGTAGACCACCCGTTCCATTAATTCGATATAGACGGACTCGATTAGATCAAGCTTGTTGTCAAGCCGCTCGATTTCGATGCAGTCCCGCCAGTGAGCACCGGTGTTTCTGGGTTTCAGAAACAGGTCGAAGTCATACCTGCCGACGATATCGTTGCCACCCCCTGAAAAGAGGATGATATCGAACTCGTTGGTGGCCAGCCGTTTGGTGAAACCGAACTTTTGTTCGCCGGTCATCATCGCGGCAACCTCGTCGCCGATGCTGGCCGTTGAGTAGATCACATAGTAGTTTCGTTCGGCCAGCACCTGAACAATGTTGGACGGCGGACCAAAGGCGATGTAGCGGCGGGGATAGGCGAACCATGAATCGCCTTCGGCAAGAATTCTGACGGCTTCGGGGTAGTCCCTTACCAGGTTTTTATAGCCTCTGGAATCGGAAGTGTAGGGCATCTGGCACTCCTTGCAGTGATCAGCACTGCCGGCTCAACAGACGTCTCGTTTCACTCTCACTCGGTTAAGCTGTTTTGCTCAATATTCCGTCACTAAGGGTAACACAGCGATCCATCTGATCGGCCAGCAGTCGATTGTGGGTAACCATCAGTACAGCGAGAGAGCGGTCCCTGCAGATCGATTGCAGCAGTTTGAAGACCATTTCACCGGCCCTGCTGTCAAGGTTTCCAGTCGGCTCATCGGCCAGCAATAATTCAGGTTCCATGATCAGCGACCGGGCTAGGGCGGTGCGCTGCTGCTCACCGCCGGAAAGTTCGTGCACCCGGTGCTGTTCTCGATGATCGAGTTCCACCGCAGCCAACAGCTGTCGGGCCGGAGTTTCGGCTTCTTGTCTCGATTTGCCCGAGATCAGGGAAGGCATCATGACATTTTCAAGGGCGCTGAATTCAGGCAGCAGATGGTGAAATTGAAAAATAAAGCCCAGCGATTTGTTGCGAAAGGCCGCCAGTTCTCTATCGTTCTTCTGATCGAGACGGCTGCCCTTGAACAACAACTGGCCGCCGGTGACCGGGGCGAGGGTCCCGAGAATCTGCAGCAATGTCGTTTTGCCTGATCCGGAAGCACCTATGATCGCGGTCATCTCCCCGGGCTCAACCGCCAGGTCTATTCCCTTCAGTACCTCGACTTCTTTCAACCCATTGGTATAGGTTTTACGCAGGTCTGTGGCCTGCATCAGCGTCGGGCTCATGAGAGCACCTCCGCCGGTTTTACACGCGAAGCCTGCCAGGATGGATAGATGGTTGCCGAGAGGCTGATGATGATTGAGCAGCAGGCGATGATAAAAACATCGGTGGGCAATACCTTGATCGGCAGGGTGGTCATCGGATAGACGTTGGACGGCAGCTCGATGAATTGATACCTCGACAATAGCTCGCAAAGCCCCAGCCCGCCTAAAACACCAAGCACCGTTCCGGTGAGTGAAATGACCAGGCCCTGGAGAAAGAAGATTTTCATGATCGAGGCCGAGGTTGCACCCATCGATTTGAGTATGGCAATATCGCGGCCCTTCTCCATGACCAGCATGATCAGGGCACTGATGATATTGAGTGCTGCCACGAGAATGATCAGGGCCACGCAGATGAACATGCCGATCTTCTCCAGTTTAAAGGCCGCAAAGAGGTTGCGGTTCATCGACATCCAGTCGCGGGCAATGGCGCCGGATCCGACTTTTTCAACAATTGCCTGGGCTACTTTATCGGCTTTGTTGAGCAGCTCCTTTTCGACCAGCACCTCAATGCCGTGGGCGACATCGCCGATTTCAAGAAACTCTTGAACGGCGTGGATGTGCATGTAGGCCAGCGAGGAGTCGTACTCGTACATGCCGGATTCGAAAATGCCGGCAACCCGGCAGGTTTTGATCTTCGGTATTACCCCCATGGGGGTCAGCGGCCCCGAAGGCGAGATCAGCCTGACCTTGCCATCTACCGCCACCCTGAGCTCATTGGCCAGTTGGGCGCCAAGGATGATCGGCGGCAGCCGTTCATCTTTGTCAAAAGTCAAGTCGTCGATGCTGCCGGCGATCATCTGATCGGAGAGACTGACAACCTTCTTGGCCGTTTCCGGCTCGATGCCCCGCAGGATAATGCCAGAACCGCCGGCGGTGCCGCTCACCAGGGTTTGGGCATAGAGGTAAGGCGTTGCCCCGTTAACGCCCTTGACGCTCAGTACCTGGTCGCGCCTCAGATCATAGTTGTCTATGGCTCCTTCGACCCGCTGGACAATGATATGGCTGTTGATACCCAGAATCTGATCACGAAGTCCGTCGGTGAACCCGGAATATACCGACAGAACCACGATCAGGGCGATGACTCCGACGGTTATACCGATCACCGAAATCAGCGAGATCAGCGAGATAAAGCCATGCCGATGCTTGGCCCGTAAATATCTGCGGCTAATGAACCACTCGTACATATCAGTCGTTTTCCGTCTGCTGTTCAGTGGACTGGTCTTTGAGCATCTTTTCTTCCGCCTTCATATGCGGGAAAAGGATGACGTCTCGGATGGACGGCGAATCGGTCAGCAGCATCACCAGCCGGTCAATCCCTATTCCCTCGCCAGCTGCTGAAGGCATGCCGTACTCCAGAGCGCGGATGTAATCGATATCGAGTACCGGGTGTATTTCCTCGTCATCACCCCGTTCGGAAATTTGTTTCTCAAAGCGTTCTCTCTGGTCGACCGGATCGTTCAATTCACTGAAGGCGTTGGCAATCTCCCGTCCGGTGATGAACAGTTCAAAACGATCGGTGACACTCGGGTCTTCCTCGTTGCGCCTGGCCAGCGGCGAAACTTCGGTCGGGTAGGAGGTGATGAAGGTCGGATCGATCAGCTTCTCTTCGACCAGGAGTTCGAACAGCTCTGTTTTTGCCTTGCCAGCTCCGGCCTGCTGTTCCAGCTTGATGCCCAGACTCTTGGCATGATTGACTACCTTTTCGTCGTCAGCCAGGATTCCTGGGTCGATTCCGCCGATCTCTACCAGGGCTTCCTCCATGGTCAAACGCTTCCAGGGCGGGCTCAGGTCAACAGGCGTATCCTGGTAGGTGATGTTCATGGTGCCGTTCACCGCCTCACAGATCGACGAAATCATGTCCTCCGTCAGGTCGATCAGGTCGTCGTAAGTGGCGTAGGCCTGATAAAATTCGAGCATGGTGAATTCGGGATTATGTCTTGTGGAAAGCCCCTCGTTTCTGAAATTTCGGTTGATCTCAAAGACTTTTTCCAGACCACCCACCAGCAGCCTCTTGAGATACAGTTCCGGTGCAATTCGCAGATAGAGATCCATGTTGAGGGCGTTATGGAAGGTCTTGAACGGCTTGGCCGTGGCCCCTCCCGGCACCGGCTGCATCATCGGGGTTTCGACTTCGAGGAAACCGCGGTCGCTCAGATATTCGCGGACCAGCCGGATGATTTCCACCCGCTTGCGAAAAGTCTCCTTGCTATCGGGGGTAACGAGCAGGTCCACATAACGCTGTCGGTAGCGGGTTTCAACGTCGGTGAGACCATGGAATTTTTCAGGCAGGGGGCGCAGCGACTTGGAGACTATGGTGATGAAGTCTGCATGGATCGAGGGTTCGCCGGTTTTGGTCTTGAACAGGTGTCCACGAGTCCCGATAATGTCGCCGATATCATATTTCTTAAAGGCACTGAACTGTTCGTCGCCAACCGTATCCTTGCGGACATAAACCTGCATCTGTCCAGTGGAGTCGGCGACGGTGATAAAGGCTGCCTTGCCGAATTTCCGCATGGCCATGATTCGGCCGGCAATGGTATATGTGCTGCCGCCTTCCTCTTTTTGTTGTGGTTCCAGCTGCTCCGTTTTGGGAAGCAGATCAGTGATACGGTCAGCGGGCTTGAACGAATTGGAGTACAGTTTTACGCCGAGATCCGCTAACGTCTGGGCTTTTTCTCTTCGCTGGGCGAGAAACTGGTTTTCACTGCTCATAATAGGTCCTGCTTAAGGGCGATCAGAATCTACGCCCTGGTTGACTGCGGCTGGTTGACGCAGCTGATTGATATAAGGTAGCCATTAAAAAAAGCGGCGCAGGGCCGCTTGATCTGGAGGTGTATGGGTAACACGGCTCGCGGGCTTCAAGCCCACTATTCGTTTACAGATAATTAGCCGGGTTGTCAATGTTTTCGCTATCCGGACGACTTCTTTTCCAGAACAACAACCGTTTCGAGGTGATGAGTCTGGGGAAACATGTCCACCGGCTGAATTGCCCCAATTAAAAATCCTCGCCCGACAAATTCCTGCAGATCTCTGCATAGAGTGGCTGGATCGCAGCTGATGTATACGATGCGTTTGCGGGCCAGACTTCCGGCCAGATCAACAAGGCCGGTTAGGCCCCGGCGTGGCGGGTCACAGACGACAATAGCAAATGTCTCACCTCTGGTAGCGAGATCCCGGCATGCCGATGTCACCTCGCTTTTAATGAAGGTACAGTTCGTAAGATTGTTGTGCTCGCTATTGCGCTTAGCGCTTCTGATTGCCGAGCCCTGACCTTCGATGCCCAAGACAGCTTTTGCCTGACGGGCCAGCGGCACCGAGAAGTTTCCCAT
>JBPCUV010000274.1:0-4924 GCA_051010975.1 Desulfocapsaceae bacterium | reverse complement strand
GAACCAAGTCCCAGTCCGAGCATGGTGTCGGTGATAAAGGCCTGACCGCCCTGGAGAATATAGAAGCCGACGAAGACCGAGGCGCCGAACATGATCCAGAGGACCATTGTCGTCGCGCGCAGGGTGGTCAATGAAGCCTCTTTAAGGACCAGCAGAGAGAACTTTCTCTGGATGATGGCCACGATAACTGAACCGCAGGACCCGATTCCAGCCGCCTCGACCGGGGTGGCGATACCGCCGAAGAGTAGTCCCAATACCAGAAATACCAGAAACAGAGGAGCAATAAGGCCTTTTAAGAGCTTCAACTTCTCAACAAAGTTGATGAGCTCCTCTTTGGGCAGCGCCGGGCACAGATTGGGGTTCATGTAGGAACGGACCAGGACATAGGTCACATACATACCCGAAAGCATCAGGCCGGGGACAAAAGAGCCGATATAGAGCTCACCGACTGACTGCTGGGCGACAACCGCGTAAAGGATCGCCAGAATTGACGGAGGGATCAGGATGCCGAGCGTGCCGCCGGCCATGATCGAACCAAGAGCAATTTTTTCATCGTAATTTCTGGACAGCATCGCCGGCAGGGCCAGAATACCCATGGTCACGACCGCGGCTCCGATAACCCCGACCATGGCGGCCAGGATAGTAGAGGCAACGATGGTTGCTGCTGCCAGACCACCGCGCAACCCGCCCATCCAGCGATAGACCACCGAAAACATCTCTTCGATGATGCCAGCACGTTCAAGCATTGCGGCCATGAAAATAAAGAGCGGGATGGCGGAGAGATCCGAGTTGGTCATCATCGGAAAAATCCGGCTGGGCAGAATATTAAGCATCGCCTGGTCACCGACCATGTAGATAAAGACACAGCCGAGACCGCCTGTCACGAAGGCGAGCGGCAGACCGGCCATGAGGAACACCACGAGGCTGCCGAACATGATCCAGGTTAAGGTTGATATTTCGTAGCCGGCCAGTATGCCGGCTGTCCTGAACAAGAAGAAATCATCGCCGTACGGGTCGTAGAAAAAGATGTTGATCATCTCAACCAGGACGCAGAAAGCTAGAGCCAGCGTTCCACCGTAGACGACGATGCTCCAGAACAAACCGCCTTTTTTGTACGGCGCTTTTTCTTGATTGGTGTTAATTGCAGCTTCCATGATTATGCACTCCTGCCCAGTTGATTAAATCGTTTAATGTCCTTGTAGAGCTTTGAAACCGTTGCAAGGGTGATTAATATGGCGCCGATTACCATCATCGTTTTGACCGGATAATACTGGATCTGCCAGGTTTCCATCGTCCGCTCCCGCATGCCTATCGAATCCATCATGAACCCATACGATGTGCCCATCAGGGTGATAAAGAAGACGAAAGAGAAGATCGATGTGAAAATATCTAGTCCGTACTGGCCACGCTTGGGGAACTTGTTGTAGATAATGTCCACCGCCACATGAGAACCATGGAGATAGGCGTAGGCACCAGCCAGCAGGTACTGCATACCGAACAGCAGAAATGAGGATTCATGGACCCAGATGGTCGGTTTGTTGAAAATATAGCGGGCTATTACCTCAAAAGCATAGGCAACGACTGCGTTGATGGTCCAGAAGGCGACAAACTGTCCCGAGTGTTCGGAAAGCCAGTCGATTGCCCGGATTATTTTGTTTTTTGCGACGTAAGCGTCTGGATCTTCATGTTTGCTGGATTGGGGCAGGGTCCCGTCTTTTTTAAATTGTCTTTTTTCCAATGCATAACACCAGATAATCATAAAGATTGGCATTACCGCCAGCCAGCCCCAGTAAAACCAATGGGGCAAAACAAACCCAAAATCTATTTGCTGTTCGTTCATTTTTTAAAAACTCCCTTCCGGTGATCAAACATTAAAAACGGAGGCCCTAGGACCTCCGTTTTTATCAGAAAAATGCTGTAGCTACCCAAATGATAGACTACAGTGAATACCCTTTGATATCCTCAGGAGTGAGGTATCCCATCAGGTCGTTCAGCATGAAATCGATCTGGAGCTTAAGTACTTCAGCAGCTTCAGGGCTCTTTTTGGCCCAGTTGAACCAGATCGGGATCGCTTTTTTACGAAATTGGGCCACGTCATCAGCGCTCATCCGATTCACCACACTGCCTGCCTCTTTAAACTTGGCAAGTGCTTCAACGTTGCGCTTCTGAATACCGAGAAAATGCTGGCTGGAGAAGACCTTTACCTGTTCTTCCATCAAGGTCTGCATTTCCGGAGAAAGCCTTTTCCAGGCACCGATGTTACAGCTCATTTCCATCAGGTCGACCGGTTGGTAGATGGACATCAGGCCTGGAGGGCCAAAGAGGATATATTTGGTGACCTGGGCAAAGCCGAGATCCCAGTTGACGGCAGGTCCAACGTAGTCGGCCGCGTCAATCGTTCCTTTCTCAAGCGCCGGGAAGATATCGGAGCCGGGCAGGGATACGGTAGAGGCACCAAACGACTGGAATACCTCAGCGACCATACCGCCAGGAACACGCAGTTTCATGCCTTTGAAGTCAGCAACTGAGTTAACCGGCTTCTTGGAGTGGATAATGTTGGCATCATGTTGAACATGACCGATATAGAAAAGGCCGTGTTTGGCATAAATTTTCCGGGCCAACTCTTTCATGCCAAGCGCGTCGAACATGATGTCCCACTGGGCTGGCTGGTCCGGCCCAACCGGGTAAGAAGATAGGAAAACCGAGGCGGGAATTTTTCCAGCCCAGTACAGGGTGAAGGCATTCATGCCCTGGAGAACGCCTGTTTTAACGGCCTCGAACAATGCATTGTTGTCAGCTGCTACTGATTTTGCTGGAAACGGTTTAACCTCGAGCTCGCCGCCTGATTTTTCTTTGAAGGCTTTACACCAGGTTTCAAAAAGTGTGTAACCGCTTGTTCCTGCGTCCCAGGTAGACTGCATTTTCCAGACGGTGGTTTTTGCTTTTGCAGTCTGGATGAACGGACCCACTGCTGAACTCGCAGCAACGGCTGCGCCGGCTGCTGCAGCGGTTTTGAGGAACTTACGTCGGTCGTTGCCTTCAGGCTTTTTGGCTACTGCCACATCTTTTTTCTGTCCTTGTTCCTGCATAGTTAACTCCTTATCTAGGGGTTGGGGTTTAGCGATCTACCGGCTGAAGGTATGATCCGGTATGGCCGCAAACGAAACTACGGATTGACAGACTGCAACGACTGTGACCTTGCCGCCGCAGTTTGCTGTTCTCCTTTACCATAGGCAGTCGTTTGATGATAACAACTGCGAATCTGGGTACTGGGATTCGGTGGTAAAGTTGACAGCGACTAAGTGTGCAAAGATCCTAAAAAACAGCAATACTCCATGGTTGGAAATCTGGTCAAACCAGATATCAGGTTTCTATTATCCCGTTTTCTATAGTTTGTCAAACCATTTTGGAGCCATGAGAAAGACTGCTTTTAGAGTCCTTTAGGTGAGATTTCAGGGTATTAAAGTATGAACTGTTTTTGCTATATTATCTATAATGTATCAGGGCGTTCTGTTTTCTGAAATTTTGTACTAAGAGTCTCATATGATAGCGGAAAAAAGATTCTTGGATATTATCGATAATAGCTAATATTGGGCATCTTTGTCTCCTCATTCTTCTCTTGGCGCCGGTATATTTTTTGTGACTGATTGGAAATGGAAATATTTATAACAAATTGAAAATATATATATAAATTACTCTGTCTAGAATCCAGTTGTGAAATGAACCGGCAAGGAAAAAGGATTATCCCAAAAGAGCATCAGGCTATATTTTATATGCAAGGCATAGGTAATATGTTCCCCTTAAAAGATGCTCCTAGTGCTCATCATACCTACAGAAGAGTATTGTTTTTTTTGTTCGGTTTACCGGGCGCAGAACAAGCCCTGTCGAGTAATAAATTTATCACTACTCCTGGGGGCAGGGAGAGCGTCAAAAAACTTCGACAGAGAGGCCAAAAGTGCTTGACATTCAAGTGCTAACATGACAGTTTTATCTGGTCTTACCAGTGGCGATTTAGTTTCTGCTCAGTCTGACGTATCGATAATCGAGAAGAGTAAGGACTGACATTTGTTGACAATTCTATTAGTGATGACGGAGGAATTATGGCAAAGTTTCTAGAATACCAGGGGAAGGAATACTTCAAAAAAGCAGGTATACCTGTCCCTGAAGGTGAAGTGGTCGACACCGCGGCAGCGGCCGCCGCCGCTGCCGAGAAAATCGGTAAGCCGGTGGTCGTGAAAGCGCAGGTCCTGGCCGGCGGTCGTGGTAAGGCAGGTGGTGTAAAGCTTGTCTCTACCCCTGAGGAAGCAGGCCAGGCGGCTGGTGAAATCCTCGGGATGGATATCAAGGGTCTGACCGTCAAGCAGGTTCTTGTTGAAGAGCAGCTCGCTATAAAACAGGAGTTTTACGCCGGGCTTATCATCAACTCGGCCCAGGAAGTTCGTGGCCCGGTGCTGATGTTCAGTCCTGAAGGCGGCGTGGATATCGAATCAGTACCCGAGGACAAGATCGCCACTCTCAATGTCGATGTGATCAAGGGCCTCATGATACACGACACGCTTGATATGTGTGTATCGATGGGTGTCACGGGAGGAGCTTTGCGGCCACTTGCCGATGTGGTCCTGAAGCTCTACAACGCATTTCGCGCCAATGACTGCCGGGCGCTTGAAATCAACCCTTTAGTACTCACCGAAGAAGGCAAGGTCTACGCTGCCGACTGCCGTATGGAGGCAGATGACCAAGCGGTTTTCAGGCATCCCGAATTCGGCATCAAGATCGGCCGTGAGTTTCTGAAAGAGCCCACCGAACTCGATCTGATGGGCTGGTCGTACGAGGCTAGCGATTTTCGCGGCACCAGCTACATTGCCGAGATGGCCTCCCCGGAAGAAGTTGCCGAGGGCGGTTATGTAGGTTATCACGGCATTGG
>JBPCUV010000273.1:0-8971 GCA_051010975.1 Desulfocapsaceae bacterium | reverse complement strand
TTGTATCTGCGCCCCCAAACATATCTCCGTCTGACATAATGCGGAGGATAAAAGGCAGAAGTTCCCGAAAGATATTTGAGGAATTTCCGCACGTAAAGAAACGATATTGGGGCCGTCATTTCTGGGCCCGGGGCTATTTTTGTGTAACCGCCGGAGAATTGACGAAGAAAATGATCAAGGAATATTTGGCACATCATTTTGAACGAGACCCCAATGATGGATTTGATATAGACACGTAACTCGTATAGCAACCGGCTGCGTGAGCCTGCCGGTAACAGGACTTTCAGTCCTATCTTTTAAACCCACCTACTTTAGTAGGTGGTTGTTTAGTTTTCTATTTACCCGTAGTTGAGAACTTTTTTAGTTTTCGGCCGATTCGTTCCTCGCTTGACATTACCACAATGTGGTGGTACGATAAATTGATGAGAATCATTCCTATATGACACCTGGTCACTATCGCAGATGGGAAACACAGCAATCAAACTCACATTATGGAGGAGTTATGGCTAAGCCGAAACAGATAATTCGACCCGAAGATATTACCACTTGTGAATCCACCCAGCAGATGATTACCAAAGCAAGACGAGACGGGGTAGAGCTTTTCTTTGATCGGGCTGAGGCGGTCAAGCCGTGTCCTATCGGTGCGAGTTCAGCCTGCTGTAAACACTGTTCCATGGGACCTTGCCGGATTAGCCCCAGTGACCCCTACAAACATGTCGGAGTCTGCGGAGCGACAATCGACACCATTGCCGCCAGGAATTTTGGCCGCATGGTCGCGGCCGGCACGGCAGCCCATACTGATCATGGTATGGCAATGCTCGATCTTTTCAGAGGAGTCATCGAAGGGACGGTTATCGATTTTGAGATCAAGGATCACCTCAAACTCTTTGAGGTGGCACAATCTCTGGATATTGAAACCGAAGGCAGAGAGGTAAAAGATGTTGCCAGAGATGTCTACCGGGAGCTTGAAAAAACCTACACCCAGGTCGACGGGGAGATTCCTCTGGTTAAACGGGTTCCTGAAAAGACCCTGGAAAGCTGGCGCAAGGAAGGAATCGTACCCCGGGGTGCTATGCGCGAGATCATGGAAATGATGCATCGATCGGCAATGGGTGTAGATCAGGACTATGAAAACATCACCAAACAGATTTCCCGTACTGCGCTGGCTGACGGTTGGGGCGGCTCGATGGTTTCCACCGATATTTCCGACATCCTCTTCGGTACTCCGGTACCGGTCGAGGTTACGGTCGACATGGGGGTGCTCAAGGAAGACCAGGTGAACATCATCGTCCACGGTCATGAACCGATTCTTCTTGAAGCCATGATCATTTCGGCGGCGGCTCCTTCCATCAAGGAGATGGCTCAGGAAGCGGGTGCCAAAGGCATCAATTTAGTCGGCATGTGCTGCTCGGGCCTCGATGTGTTGTCACGCCACGGTATACCCCATGCAGGTAACTTCTCGTCGACTGAAGCAGCACTGGTTACCGGGGCTGTTGACGCAATGACGGTCGATGTGCAGTGCATTAAGCAGGATTTGCACAAAGTGGCGGGTTGCTATGATACCGTCTTTGTTACGACCAATTACCGGGCCAAGATCGAGGGCGCGATGCATATCGAACTCAACGAGCACGATCCGATGAAATGCACCGACCAAATCATCATCAAGGCCATCATGCGCTACAAGAACCGGGGCCAGGAACTCGAGATTCCCACGCGCACCGCCAAGGGCGTCCACGGATTCTCCCATGAGTATATTAAATATATGCTCGGAGGATCGTTCAGGGGTGGTTATGAACCACTCAACGATAATATCATCAACGGTCGAATCAGAGGTGTGGCGGGCGTGGTTGGCTGCACCAATCCCCGTTCCAAGCAGGACTTCTCCCATGTCGAGCTGGTCAAAGAACTGATCAAAAACGATATACTCGTGGTACAGACGGGCTGTTCGCAGATGGCCCTGGCCAAGGCTGGACTCACCACACCTGGTGCTTCTTCTCTGGCCGGACCAGGCCTGGCGGAAGTATGTGAGACGGTTGGGATTCCGCCGATTCTGGGACTTGGAGCCTGTGTCGACAACAGCAGGATTCTGATGGCAGTTTCCGAGATGGTCAAAACCGGCGGTCTGGGCGAGTCGATCGCCGACTTGCCGGTGGCCGGCTGTGCTCCTGAGTGGATGAGCGAAAAGGCCATTGCCATCGGCCAGTACTTCGTCGCCAGCGGTGTCTATACCGTATTCGGCCATACCTTCCCGATTACTCAGCAGACCAGTTTTCAGGAACTGCTGTTTAACGGTCTCGAGCAGAAAGGATTCGGGAAATGGGGGTTTGCTGATACGCCACAGGAAATGGCCCGGCTGATGATAGCCCATATTGATAAGAAACGTACCGAGCTGGGAATCGACACAGCCAGAGAGCGAGTCCTGATGGATATGTCGGATCGGCGTTCACTGGCGGCCAACGAATAATAACTCACTATGACTGCATAATTTCAGCGGTCTCCTTCCCTGCGGCCGGTCTCGATGCTATAGTGTAACATCGAGACCGGCCGTTTGTTTTATTCTTCGGATGATTATCAGCCACCCCGAAAGGGGTGACATTGATAGGAAAAGAGGCCTCCATGCAGAAATCGACCGTTTTTGAACAGACCTATCAGCGCTATCTGGCCGAGATTGGCCAGATCGACTATCTGGCCCGAGCCGATTTGCTCGGCGTAGAGGTGGACGGCGAGGCCTTGATTATCCCTCTCTACGACCGGTCCTACTCTGTTTCCAGTAAGAGCATCGACGGATTGGAGGGCGTTGCGGTTAATGATGCGGTCCGAGTGATTCTTTCCAAGTATGTCCTGACCTGTCCCAATGAACTCCCGGAATTGTCATCCAAATGGATGACCTACCGTGAATTTCGCAATGCGGGTCCGTTGGTCTCCTATTTCACGAGCAATACCAACAAGAACATTGAACTGCATTTTTCAGGCGGTCTGGATCGCCTGGAGGAACGCAGTAAAAAAATGGGTGCGAGTATCGAACACAACAGTTCCTACGATATTTCCGCCAGGTTCCACGCCCTGCCGCGCGTACCGGTGGTGCTCAACTTCAATGATGCAGACGATATGTTTCCGGCCGCCTGTTCTATTCTTTACCAGGAGTCTGCCGAGCATTTTCTGGACATGGAATGTTTGGCAATGACCGGGACCCTGTTGGCGGGGAAACTGCTTAAATAGTACCTCTCAGAAAACCTTGCTTTTCCCTTATCTCTTCGTTCCGCTTATAATTGTATCCTCTCACTAGCATCTATGCCCGTGGGAAAATGCTTGGCGTGCGTTGATCTAAGGTAGCATCACTCGTTTTGGCGTGGTTTCTGGATAACTACTAAATCGATAACGGTCACCAACGTCCCTTGTGCTCGATATCAGTGTTATGCTCGAAATTATATTCCCGAAAATATAGTTAGAAAATGATTGTGCGGCGTTTGTGCGGTGAGATCATGTTTGTAGATGATGATTGCAAAGTGATCGAAAAGCACTAAGATGTGCATCCACTTTTTAATCATTTCAACCACAGAGTGATCATGGGTTTATCTTCAGCTGCTTCCTCCTCCAAAATTTCGTTACAGCTTCTCGGCTGGCTGGCAGTATTCGGCTCTGCCTTCTGTTTTTACCTGGCAACGGCGATAATTCGCTGGGCCGACGGGGTCGTGGCGATTGACAGTGCCTATTTTACCTTCAGTAGATTTTTGCTTGGCTTTATAGTTGTCTGCCTGACCATGCTGATGGGCCGTCAGCGGCTGAAGCCAAAGAGATATCATTATCTGATCGGCCGCACTGTCTCCAACACCGTGGCGGTGTTCTGTTTTTATAAAGCGGTGGAAGTGGGGTCACTGGCCGAGGCCAATATTCTCAATATGACCTACCCGCTCTTTGTAGCCCTTTTTTCATGGTTTTTGGTCAAAGAGCAACGTGATTTGGTTGCTCTGGCAATAGTTGGAGTTGCCTTCTGCGGTGTCTGGCTGATTCTGTCCCCTGGTTCGATGTCATCGGGTCTGGAAAGTCTCTGGGGACTTTGCTCGGGTTTCTGCGCCGCCTGGGCCATGATCTATTTGAATTTGAGCAGACGCCATCACGATTCCCAGACAATCCTGTTCTTCATGTTCGGTCTAGGTGCATTCTGCATTTTCGTTCTTTTTAAAGAAACCATTTTCTGGCCAGATTTGCTGGAGTTTAAATATCTGTTCTGGTGTTCGGTCGCTGGAGTTCTGGGACAATATCTTCTGACCTATGGATTCCTGTTTGTCACCGCCGTCGAAGGTTCTATCATCTCTTCGAGTCGCATTCTGCTGGCGGCGCTTATGGGCTCGTTTCTGGTAGGCGATCCGCCATTGGTGTTAAGCGGCTGGATAGGGGCTCTACTCATCTTTGGAGCAAACTCGATGCTTGCTCTGAGAAGAGCAAGCTTGAACAGGCACCATTCGAGTGGGTGAACCGAGCTTTGCTCAGTTTATATCAAGCAGGGTGAACAGAGCACTGTGATCAAGGTCGGCACCGCCGTTTTCGATCAGCTTGTCATAGAGATCACGGGAGAGCGAAGTGGCCGGCATGTCGAGTCCCAGGGTGGCGGCTAGCTCGATTGCCTGGTGCATATCCTTGCGCTGGGTGGTGCATCGTGCTCCAAGTGAATAATCACCGTCAACCATACGTTTGCCGTGTACTTCGAGAATTCGCGAGTCGGCAAATCCCCCCTGCAGGGCCTGACGAACCCTGGCTGGGTCCACACCCGCAGCCTTTGCCAGAGCCAGGGCTTCGGCTGCTGCACCGATATTGAGGCCGACAATTACTTGATTGGCTGCTTTGGCCACCTGGCCTGCACCCGAATCCCCAACGTGGGTGATTCGGTCACCGAGGATCTGCAGGATTGGCAGGGCCCGGTTGAACCCTTCCTCGCTGCCTCCAGCCATGATGGTAAGGCTGCCCGATTCGGCGCCGATGGTGCCACCGGAGACCGGGGCGTCGACATAAAGGCCGCCTTTTTCGGAGATCAATTTAGCAAATCGTCGAGTCTGGGTAACCGAGGTCGTGCCCATATCAATTACCAGACTATTGTCTCCCAGATGGTGAATTACGCCATCCTCCCCCAATAGCACGGACTCGACCGCAGCAGTGTCTGCCACCATGATGATGACGGTATCAGTTCGGGAGGCGACCTGGCTGGGAGTTTCCAGCGGTGTTGCGCCTGCCGCTTCGAGTTCTGTGCGTGGCTGGACCGAACGGTTGGTGACCAAAAGATCGAATCCCGCTTTGATGAGATTGCGGCACATGGGCCTGCCCATCAGGCCCAATCCTATGAAGCCAAGTTTCTGGGTGTGTTGATTTTGCATGATTGCCTCTATTCTGATACCGGTGGATGTTTAAAATCTTTTAATGTTCCATCCGAATTAGCACAGAATTGCCGGGCAGACAATTCGTTTTGTCACCGTTTTGAGACAAGCAATCACGATTCGTTCCCCTCAGGGGATGGCGAGATGGCTGAAAACCGATGTGGCAACCATTCTGCCGGCATCGGTGGATATCTCCTTGGAGATAAAATGTTGGAATTGCTCTTCGTCAATGGCCTGCTCCTTGTTTCTTTCCTCGAGCAGGGCAATCGAAGCCGCATCGGCCAGGCTGCCTGCTTCTCTGGAGATGTCTTTATGGCCAGCCTTGTGGGCTTCTATCAGGGTGCAGACCTCTGTACGGATTTCTTCCTTGGCTCCCAGGTTTTGAAGAATTTTCTCCGGGGTTGTGTGGCTTTCCGCCTCGTCTGATTCAATATCCTTCAGATAGGCGGCACAAAGAACGACGGCCAGGTTGACACCTTCCTGCTTACCGATTTTCTCAGCGTGCCGGGCGATCCTGGAAAGGTAGCCGATCCTTTTGAAATCGGTCTTGTAGTAGCGCTTCATTTCAACCGCCACCTTGTCCTTCAGCAGGTTGTCCTGAGCTCCAACGAATTCTTCCGGAAGGGTACCGATACACTGCTCCGCAAATTTGCAATAAGCCGCACAGCCGAAATCCATTCGCGGGTTGACAAACCGGTGTGAGCAGTGACTGCATGACCTGGTCGTATCATCTTTGTAAAATTCCACCGATTTGCCGCACTTCGGGCAGCTGACTTCATAGATGGCTTCCGATGTCCAATACTGCATATCCTGGCCGGGGCATTTCATGATCTCGTCCTTTTTTGAGATTTTCTGCACTGTGGAGATGGTTCTATCTGTAAAATAATGCCTGAAACCTTTCCTGCCTTGATTTAGGTCAAAAATATGGTCCTTCCTTCGTTTCTCGTATTTTGACCCATGATTTTTTGTAATCTTCCAGATCAATTGAAATTAATATGATTAATTACAAGTAGATGAGTTCTTTTTTGGGAGGAATGTAGAAAATTTAAAAATTAAAAGATAGACGATTGACAAAAAGGCGTGACTGAATGTAATATAAGGATGATTTAAGATTGTCTTAAAAAAGTTTGATTATAGACAATCCGACTTATTGATCTTTCTCGCTACGCTTGATGTAAACGGCTGCAGGACGAAGACATTTCAACAGCGACTTGCAGCCTAAAATACAGCACGACCGGAATACAGCTTTTTGATTGAAACTGTGCAGGGTTGGCGTCGATAAGGCGCCACTTTTTTATCTCCTGATAGCCTGCGGAATCCTTTGAATCCGTATGGTTGAGATATGTTCTGATGCTGTTTTGAACTGCTTCGAGAGGCAATTTCAAGTGAGCAAGAGGAGGTTCAATGGAAGCCACGACCAGTACTTTTTCCCCCCCGTCCCACCTGATTGCAGAAATCGACCCGCCCAAAGGAACTAATCTTGACACCTTTCTTGAAAAGGCTCTGAAAATCAGGGGCCGGGTGGCGCGTGTCAGGGTAACTGACAATGAACATGCAATTCTACACATGTCGCCACTGGCACCGAGTCTGGCGCTTAAGGAGAAAGGCGTTGAACCCAGTATGGTAATCAACGGCCGGGATCGCAACAGGTTGTCGTTTCAGGGGGACCTATTGTGTGCCGCAGCAATGGGAATCAACGATGTCGTTCTCAAAGAGGGCCACGATCCCAAAGAGGGTGATCAGCCCATGGCCAGAACCAGCGGCGATCTTGATCTGGAAACCATGCTTACCTGCATCTCTTCTATGAACGCGGGCAGAGACCTTGCCGGCGAGGAGCTCGATGGAGGTACGGAGTTCAACATCGGGATCTATATCGAACTTTCCGATGATGTCAATTTCAACCGGGAGCGCGCTGAATACTTCCTGAAACTCAAAGAATTCGGGGTTCAGTCGGTAACCCTGGGACCCACCTACGATCTCAATATCATCGAACAGTTCCTGCCTTTTGCCGAGCAGACAGGGATAAAGCTCTACAGTTCGCTGATGTTTCTCAAATCGGTGACCATGGTCCGCTATCTCAACAATCTGCCCGGAGTACCGTCCATACCCCAGGAATTCCTGAAGAAAATGATGGGGGCGACGGACAAGAAAAATGCGGGCATGGAAGTTGCTGCGGATTTTCTCGCCGAACTGGCCCAGATCAGCGACGGTGTGGTACTGCTGTCACTGGGACTGCATGACAAAATGACTGAATTTCTTGATCTCATCGAACGATAGTGAAACGTGCTGAAGAGCGACGACGAAAGATCTCCTTTGCGCAAGAGTCTGCCGGAGGTAACCAATGAGCTCGGTTCTCATCTCTATCTCTATCAGATCCTTGAAGAAACCCCGAATGGAGTGATGGTGGTCAGCCTCGATCATCAAGTACTCTATGCCAATCCGGCGGCAAACCAGCTGCTGGGTGTCGGCTATCGAGATTTGCCCGATACCGACCTGGAGCGGCTGCTGGGTGAGGAGAACCAATGGTTCTTTTATCAAATCGGTCAGTTTTTCGACAATCTGGCCGAGATGGACAGATCGAAAATCAGACATGAAATAGAAATTACCAGCGGTGAGAATCAACGAAAAATCCTCGATGCGGTTCTTATCTACCCGCCTTCCTCGCCCGCTTATTACCTGATGTATCTCATAGATATCACCCAGCGGAAAAAACTCGAGGGAGAGCTGAGAAGACGAAACACCTTCTTCAACAACCTGATTAACTCATCGGTTGATGGAATCATCGCCGCCGATATGAACGGCAAACTGATCCTTTTCAACGATGCCGCCCTGACGCTGCTTGGTTATCATGACGACGCCAGCCTGGAACGGCTGCATGTGACCAGTCTTTATCAGGATGGGCTGGCCTACAAAATCATCGAGCGCATGCGCAGCGACGAATTCGGCGGCCGGGGCAAGTTGCTCTATCATGAACTCAGTGTCTGCCATAGGGACGGTCATGAGATCCCGGTGCGGTTTTCCGGCGGTATTATCTACGACAAAGATAAAGAGATTGCCACCTTCGGGATATTCACCGATCTGCGCGATATCATCAAGATCGAGCAGGATCTCGAGCAGACCCACAATATGCTTATGCAGTCCGAGAAAATGGCCGGGCTGGGCAGGCTGGCGGCTGGAGTCGCCCACGAGATAAACAATCCGATGTCGGGCATCATGCTCTATGCGAATCTGATTAAAGAGGACCTTGGCGAAGATCATACCGTGTCTCCCGATCTGGAAACGATCATCAACGAGGCCGAACGCTGCAAGGTGATTGTGGCGGATCTGCTCGAATTTTCCCATCAGACCCGGTACGAGATGGAGCCTATCGACATCAACGAGGTGGTTCAGAAGACTCTGGGGATATTGAGCAACCAGCCGCTTTATCACAATATCAAATTCAACCTCAATTTGGCGGAAAATCTGCCGTCCATTTTAGGGAATTCGATCCGGCTGAATCAGGTGATGATGAATCTGATGGTCAATGCAGCCCAGGCAATGAAGGGCGAGGGAACTATCAGCATCACCAGCAGGGCCAGGGCCGGAAACGACATCAACGAAAT
>JBPCUV010000272.1:0-21332 GCA_051010975.1 Desulfocapsaceae bacterium | reverse complement strand
AGATCCACAAGCTTTCAGACATCTTCGACATAAACGATCAGGATTTTTCAACCATCACCCCCAAACTGATCGAAATTCTTGACCATCATATCGCCAGACTGGACGAGAAAATGATCAGCCTTTCCTCACTGCGACAGGACATCGTAGAATACCGGCTGCGTATTATGGACCTGCTCAGTGAGGGGCCCTCATAGAACTCCTACGCGACTCTCTTCATGCCTTAAACCCCGATATCGCTTCACTCGGCACCTCCAGGGCGGCGTACCCCAAATCAATGGGGGTCCGTTAAAATGATCGGTAGCTTGGTGGACCAGTACCGGGAGATCTCCGAACTCGTTCTCGACCAGCAGATGCACCGCTAATCTGCTTCGAAATATTGCCAGGCGACCACGGCTGTTCTATCGTGTAATCATCTGCACAAATCTCGCTGTTTAATTCCTTTCATCCGAGGACCGTCATGAATAAATTACGAATCGGCGTGCTCAGCACCGCCAAAATTGGCGTAAAGCAAGTCATTCCTGCCATGCAGCAAGGCCAGCTCACCGAGGTTACGGCTATCAGCTCCCGTTCAGCCGAAAAGGCGAGAAGTGCGGCGAAAGAGCTCGGTATCGAGAAACACTATGGCTCCTATGAGGCGCTGCTGGCCGACCCCGAGATAGACGCAGTATACAACCCCCTTCCCAATCACCTTCATTGCCCATGGAGTAAAAAGGCCATGCAGGCAGGCAAACATGTTCTCTGCGAAAAACCGCTGGGCCTCACGGTGGACGAGATAGAAGATCTCATCCAGACGCGCGACCAGTGCGGCGTCAAAGCCGCCGAAGCGTTCATGGTCAAATCATGCCCCCAATGGATCGATGCCAGAGAACGGCTGCGTCGCGGGGAAATTGGAGATCTGAGAATGATCCAGGCCTCTTTTTCTTACGACAACCGGGATCCAAAGAACATACGGAACATTGCCGATGTGGGCGGAGGTGCTCTCTGGGATATCGGCTGCTATCCGATTGTCGTATCACGCTATCTGTTTGAGAGCGAACCTCTACGGACTGCTGCAGCGCTTGAATTCGATCCGGTCATGAAAACCGACCGGCTGAACAGTGTCATTCTTGAATTCGACCGGGGTCAGACCCGCTTTAGTGCCTCCACCCAGCTGGTGCCTCATCAGCGGGTGCACCTGTTCGGCACCAGCGGACATCTGGAAGTGGTAATTCCATTCAATCCCCCTAACGACCGCCCCTGCATCCTCCGCTCTGATAACGGAACCCTGGTCGAGGAAGAAGTCAGCACCCACGTATTTCCAGTCATGGATCAATATACACTGCAGGGTGACGACTTTGCTCTGGCAATTCTCGAGGGAGGGGAAATCAAGTCGACGCTCGAGGATGGGCTCGCTAACACGAAAACGATCAATGCGGTGTTCACCGCAGGCCGGGAAAAACGCTGGGTCACCATCTAAGCATAATCCGTCGACTCCACCGGGTTTGAGCCCGAAAAATTTTTCAAGAGGTGGTGTGACGGCTAGCGTATCCTTGACGGGACTGCCTGGTTACCACTCTACAAATCAGGAATTTCAAGGCCTAGCTGGATCAACACCGCCTCATTGAACTGCTTTTTCACCTCTTTGTCCGTCAGCCCTCCGGCCTTCTCGGCGATATTGTCGATTTTTCTGGCCAGCCTTTGAGTTCGTTCCCTGCAGTTGATCCGGGCCTGCTCCAGATCATCCCAGTTTTTGTGCTCGAGAAAATCTTTCCAGGCCGCCCCCAGTTCCGGGAACAACTCCTGCCTGAGACCGTCGACGAACGAAACATAGAGACCAAGGGTCGATGGTTTTTTCTCTATGAGTATATGTGAGAGCACCCCCCGGGGATGGGTATCAGCAAGTACATCTCTAATTGCTCTGCAGACAAACTCGATCACCGAACCGGGGAAACGACCAATCATTTGCTGCAGGGTCGCACTGTTGAGTGTGTTTTCGAGCAGTTCACCAATCTCATGGTAGATGAACAGATCGAGTTCTTTAGAAGCCATCTCGTCGAGGACATCCACCAGTCTCTGCTGATCGAGGACTCCGTCGTTTAAGAGACCGTAGCTGGTCAGAAAAAAGCGCAGGGAACTTCTACAGGAGGAGCGGAGTTCCTGTATGTGATCGTAAAGAAAAAAGAGCAGCGGGTCGGTGCGAATGACGACCTGGCCCTCCTGAACCATGGCGAAGGGACTTGCCATTTCCCGCGCATGTTCTCTACCCAAGAGCACTACCGGACAGTCTTCAACCATGAGACGCTCCCTCACTTCAGCCAGGAAAAATATCGCCTTCATCGATCTGCCGTGACCGGCTCCATAGAAAAACGGCTGCCCACTGGCCGACCCGCCGTTGACACTATCGACGTCATCAGGTGCGCATGGGCGGCCATCGACATTGATCGGCCTGAATTCACGATCCGATAAACCCTGCCAATACTGTTCCCTGGCCTCTATCCAGTCGAGCAACTCTGACGATTCCGGCTCACTCCAGGGCTTCCCACCGATTTCCCATTTATAGAGATTGCGCAGCTTCAATACCAACGAACACATGGAGTAGATACCATGGTCCCTGGCATCGGAGACGTCACAGTTATACTGGATCTGTTTTATCAGCTGCTCGTCTGGCACTATAGTGTTTACAGGTAGATTCATAGGTAGTGCAATTTTTCTTCTTGATTTAAAATAAACCGATAGTCTCAGCTATATATAAAAAGGATATACATCATGGATTCGTTTACCAGACGAGCTATCGAGATCATCAGCAGTATTCCGGCCGGCAGGGTGACCACTTATCTGATCGTCGCCACCGCAGCCGGTAACCATTGCGGTGCTCGACAAGTCGCCAGGATCCTGCATTCCAGTTCGGAAAAATATAATCTTCCCTGGCACCGCGTCGTAAATCAGAAAAGGGAGATTTCACCGCGCAACTCCGGCTCTCACGTCAAACAGAAGCAAATGCTGGAAGCCGAAGGTATTGAGTTCGATGGAAATGGCAGACTGAATTTCGACACCTATCTTTGGCTTCCCAGGCCTGGGAACTGACCATTTTGGGTTCTATAAAACAAAATTACTTCCAACACTTATTACACTTTTCGTTTTCATTACAGGTTCTTGACACCAATGGTTAAATGTGGCAATACGATGTCTGGGAATCACCTGTGTGATGAGAGGAATGTTCTTTATTGGAAGGGCTGATCACTCCGTTCAGTTCTAATAGTTACTGCTTCTGGTCTTTTCAGATTGCCATTTCTGGCTCCAATGACCAGTGTTCCAATATTGTCCCTGTCCACAATAACTTCACAGAGAGGATGTCATGATTGAAAGCAGCCATACTGAAACGGCAAGCACCAACCTCAAATATGGAATGGTAGGTGGAGGTGAAGGAGCCTTCATTGGTGAAGTTCATAGGAAAGCAATCAACATGGACGGTATGGCTGATCTCGTCAGCGGTTGCTTCTCGTCCGACCCGGAGAATACGCTCAGAACAGGGCTGGGACTCAGCCTCGATCCCGCCCGTCTTTATAAGAATTACGAAGAAATGGCCGTGGAAGAAGGGACGCGGGACGAACCTATCGATTTTGTCGTGATCGTAACCCCAAACAACACCCACTACCCCATTGCCAAGGTCTTTCTCGAAAACGGGATCAATGTCGTC
Organism: Desulfocapsaceae bacterium; assembly: GCA_051010975.1. GTDB lineage: Bacteria > Desulfobacterota > Desulfobulbia > Desulfobulbales > Desulfocapsaceae > JABDQA01. The sequence continues at coordinate 17,656 of JBPCUV010000272.1, read as the reverse complement.
TGTGACAAACCCCTCACCGTCACCTCTGATCAGGCCAGCGAACTCAAGGAACTGGCTGAGGCCAGAGGACTTGCCTTCTGTGTGACCTATACCTACACGGGTTATCCGGTGGCCAAACATGCCAGGGAGATGATCAAAAACGGAGATCTGGGTGAGATCAGGTTCGTCAATGCCGAGTACGCCCAGGACTGGCTGAGTACATTGCTGGAAAATACGGATCAGAAACAGGCCGGCTGGCGTTCCGATCCGGCCCAATCAGGTGCCTCAAACTGTGTCGGTGACATAGGAAGCCACATCGAGAACATGGTTGCTTTTATGACCGGTCTTAAGATCAAGCGCCTCTCGGCGCGCCTCGATACCATCGTGGATGGCAGGAGTCTTGATGATAACGCTTCAATAATGGTTGAGTATGACAGTGGCGCCAAAGGACTTTATTGGTGCTCCCAGATCGCCGTCGGCAACGACAACGGATTGAGAGTAAGAATTTTTGGTTCCAAAGCGTCCATCGAGTGGGCGCAAGAGAATCCCAACTACATGAAAATATCGTATCTGGATCAGCCCAGCCAAATCATTTCACGCGGCCGGGACGGACTTTACCCGGGTGCAGAATATTTCTCCCGCGTACCCTCCGGACATCCGGAAGGCTACTTCGAGGCTTTCGCCAACATCTATAAGCCGTTCATTACCTTTCTCATGAAGAAAAAACGGGGTGAGACAACGCTGCCCGAAGATCAGGATTTCCCCAAAGCCGAGCAGGGTCAAAACGGGGTGAAGTTCATTGAAAAATGTGTGGAAAGCTCAAAGAACAACTCGAACTGGGTTGATCTCGACTGATACTAAAATTTAGATAAATTTTTCGGAGGAAAACATGCCAAGACCAGTAACATTATTCACCGGCCAGTGGGCTGATCTGAGTTTCGAAGAGATCTGCAAAAAAGCTTCCGAGTGGGGTTATGACGGATTGGAAATTGCCTGCTGGGGAGATCATATGGTGCCCGCCAAAGGCGCCTCGGATATGGACTACATCAATGAAAAACTTGAGATCCTCAAGAAATACGGCCTCCAATGCCATGCGCTGGGAGCTCATCTGGCCGGCCAATGCGTTGGCGACGACTGGGATGAAAGGCTTGACGCATTCGCTCCCGAAGAGGTAAAAGGCAACCCCGAAGAAATTCGCAAATGGGCGACCCAGGAAATGATCAACACCGCGAAAGCTGCAAAAAACATGGGCTGCTACGTGGTTACTGGATTTCTCGGCTCGCCTATCTGGAAATATCTCTATAGTTTTCCACCAACCACAGATGAGATGATTGAAGCGGGTTATCAGAAAATTGTCGATCTCTGGACCCCAATTTTCGACGAATTCGATACGGCGGGTATCAAGTTCGCGCTGGAAGTCCACCCAACCGAGATTGCCTACGATTATTACACAACCTGCAAACTATTCGAGGTCTTTGACAGGCGGCCGACCCTGGGACTGAACTTCGATCCGAGCCATCTGGTGTGGCAAGGCATAGAGGCACACGTTTTCATCAGCGACTTCCCTGATCGGATCTATCACGTTCACATGAAAGATGCGGCAGTGACCCTGGACGGCAGAACCGGTATCTTCGGCTCCCACCTGCCCTTCGGAGATCTGCGAAGAGGATGGAATTTCAGATCACTCGGGCATGGCGATGTCAATTTTGAAGAAATAATTCGCCACCTCAACAATATCGGCTATGGTGGACCGCTATCGGTCGAATGGGAAGACAACGGCATGGACAGAGAATTCGGAGCTGCCGAATCTGTAGAATTTGTAAATTCTATTAATTTTGCCCCTTCTGATATCGCCTTCGACGGTGACATGAAAAAATAGCTGACTAGATTTTCGATAGCACTGAAATCATGGCGCATCAAACTGACTCTTTGTTGTCTATAAAACAGATAATCAAAGAATTCTCAGGAGTCCGGGTTCTTAATGATATCAATATCGATATCAACGTAGGAGAGGTGTTCGGTATTCTTGGCGAGAACGGTGCCGGCAAGTCTACCCTTTTGAAAATCATCTGCGGGGTTTATACGCCGACCAGCGGAACCATAACCCTCAAGGGCAAGCCGGTATCCATCACCAGCCCGATGAAGGCTAAACGGCTGGGTATCAGCATGATTCCCCAGGAATTCAACCTGATCCCGACGCTGACCGTCTTCGAGAATATTTTTCTCGGCTCCGAGATAAAAAACGGAGTCCTGCTGAACAAGAAGGCCATGAGGGAAAAGACCTCCAGCCTGCTGACAGAATTAAAGACCGAGTTGTCCCCCGATGCGCTCATTTCCAATCTAAGTGTGGCGGAAAAACAGATGGTCGAAATCGCCAAAGCATTGGTCCATGAATCCGATGTTCTCATCATGGACGAACCGACCACTGTCCTGACCAGTGTTGAAGTCGCAGTTCTCTTCGACCTTATCGCCCGACTCAAAGAAAAAAACGTTACCATTCTGTTTATCTCTCACAAACTCAACGAAGTTAAGAAAATCTGCGACAGAATTCTGGTCTTGCGCGATGGAGATCAGATCTCTGTGAACGATATTGATGAAGTTGATGAACAGGATATGGCCAAGAAGATGGTAGGCCGGGAACTCAGTCAGGTATTTCCGGACAAATCCGAACCCGAAGATGAAGAAGTACTCAGGGTCGAAAATCTCAGCGATTCGAAACTTCTGGAGAACATCAGCTTCGCTCTTAAAAAGGGTGAACTGCTTGGTTTCTCGGGCCTCATCGGAGCCGGACGGACAGAGCTGGCGGAATGTATCATGGGTCTGCGGGCCAGATCTTTCGGGGATATTTTCGTCAGAGGAGAACAGGCCGAGATAAATTCGCCATTGGACGCGCTGGATTATAAACTTGCCTATCTATCCGAAGATCGTAAAGGTAAAGGCCTGTTGATGAACTTCGGTATACCGGAGAACATTTCTCTGATCTCACTGGCCAAATACACCAGCCTTTTCATCAACAAAAAGAAAGTACAGCAGAGTACAGATGGCTATATAGATAAATTCGACATTAAAGCTGCTTCACTGAAAGCAGAGTTGGAATACTTCAGCGGCGGTAACCAGCAGAAAGTATATCTCTCCAAATGGATGGACACCGACCCGTTCATTCTGGTCCTTGACGAACCGACCAGGGGAATAGATGTTAACGCCAAAAAGGAGATCTACCACTTCATTAATTCTCTGGTTACTCAGGGAGTATCCTGTATTCTGATTTCATCTGAGCTTGAGGAATTAATCGGACTCTGTACCAGAGTTCTGGTTATGAGAGAGGGCAGGATCACCGGAGAAATGACCGGCGTGCACATCAACGAAGAAGAGATCATGTTCAGTGCCGCAGGAGTCAAGGATATGAACCAGACAACCAAGGAAGAAACGAGTGAAATCCATTAGTTTCGAAGACGTAAAGAAAGTAGATTTCTCCAGATACGCCCCATTAATTGCTCTGGTTATCCTGATAATTCTGTCAGCTCTGGCCAGTGAACATTTTCTGAAGTTCAGAAACATCACCAACATTCTCCGGCAGGTCTCCTATACCGGTACCATCGCGCTGGGCATGACCTTTGTGATTGTTGCAGCAGGTATTGATCTCTCGGTGGGATCAATGGTTGCACTGGTAGGGGTGTTGGCAATTTACCTGATGAATTATCTCGGGACGTCTGTGTTTGCCGTGGTGGCGGCGGTATTTGTGGCGATACTGGTCGGCTCCCTGTGCGGAGCGGTAAACGGGCTTATTGTGACCAGAGGTAAAATCACCTCCTTCATCGCCACTCTGGCAACCATGTCCATTTTCAGATCGCTGACGCTCTATGTCAGCGAGGCGGGTGAAGTGATCTCGCACAACGACATTTATCCTGAAATCGGAGGCGGTTACTTCTTTAATGTGCCTTATCCGGTGCTGATTTTTCTTGGGCTGGCGGTATTCTTCCATTTTCTCTTGAACAACACCGCTTTTGGCAGACATGTGTGTGCCGTGGGAGCCAATAAGCAGGTGGCTATCTATTCTGCCATCAAGGTGCGCTGGGTCACCTTCATGACCTTTGTGATCAGCGGCTTCACGGTCGGTGTCACCGCCATCCTTTTGTCTTCGAGATTAAATTCGGTCAGCCCCGGCGATGCCGGTATATTCTACGAACTCGATGCAATCGCCGCTGTTGTTATAGGAGGTACGCCCCTTGCGGGGGGCAAAGGAACCATATGGGGCACCGTGATTGGTGCGATAATTTTGGGGATCATCAACAATATGCTCAACATGCTTGGTGTCTCCCCATATCTGCAGGGAACGGTAAAAGGTCTCATCATCCTGATTGCCGTTCTCGCACAATACAAATCCAATTAGTGTCAAGGCAGGAGTGATCCTGACAAACCTAAAACTCAAGAGGAGAACGTATGAAGAACACGATGAAAAAGACGTTGATGGTGTTAGTGGCAGGCCTGTTTCTGTTTTCCGGCTCGTTGGCGCTGGCGGCAGAAAAGATCAAGGTCGGCGTTTCAGTTCCCTCGGCCGATCATGGCTGGACCGCAGGGCTGCTCTGGTGGGCCAAGAAAGCAGTAAAGGACATTGAAGCAACTGACAAGGACGTGACCTTTTACGTAGTTGCTGCAAGTTCTGGTACAAAACAGGTCGGAGATGTAGAGGACCTGATGGTCAAGGGTATCGATGCCCTGGTCATTCTGCCGCACAATCCTTCCACCCTGCAGAAAGTAGTTGAAGAGGTCTATGCCTCAGGTATCTACACGGTAGTTGTTGACCGCGAGCTCCCCACACCTGCCCAGCATGTGTTCATCGCAGGTGACAACCCCGGGCTTGGAAAAGTTGGGGCTGAATGGCTGGCCGAGGAAATGGGCGGCAAAGGCAAACTGGTTGTACTTGAAGGCATGTCCATCCCGATCAACAAGCAGCGGGTTGATGCCTTTAATGAAGTCATGAAGAGTTACCCTGATATCGAAATCATGGATTCACAACCGGCCGACTGGTCCACCCAGAAAGCACTGGCACTTATGGAAAACTATCTCCAGAAGCACAAGCAGATAGACGCAGTCTGGTGCCAAGACGACGATATGCTTAAAGGCGTAATGCAGGCTATTAAAGAAGCCGGCCGTACGGATATCAAAACTGTTCTTGGTGGCGCCGGATCCAAGGATATCATCAAGATGATCATGGATGACGATCCGCTTGTCCGCTCCACCGTAACCTACAACCCTTCAATGGTCGCATCCGGTATCATCTTTGGAGTTCAAGGCGCCAGGGGCGAAACCGTAGGGGGACTCTATCACACTCCTTCCCGGGTAATTCTGGCTGCTGATCTCGTAGTTAAAGAGAATGCCGAAGATTTCTACTTTCCGGAATCTGCCTATTAGGATGATGTTCTGACAAGTATCTCATTTCAACGGGCCGTCCAGCAATGGAGGGCCCGTTTTCGTTGAAAGCAAAGGGAGAAATCGATGTCCGCACCATTTAAAGCCTACCAAATCACCAAAGATGACGACGGCCAAAAAGTCTCTTTCACCGAGCTGACAGAAGAAGCGCTCATGGAAGGTGATGTCACCGTCAAGGTTGAGTACTCCACCTTAAACTATAAAGACGGTCTGGCTATGACCGGCAGTGCCCCGGTGGTCAGACGTTTCCCGTTGACTCCGGGTATCGATTTTGCCGGTACAGTCATTTCCTCAACCAACCCGAGATTCAAGGAAAACGACGAGGTCATACTCAACGGATTTGGCGTCGGCGAGGTCCACAGCGGCGGCTATGCCGAAGTTGCCAGGGTCAATGGTGACTGGCTGGTAGCCAAACCTGAAGGCCTCACCAGCAGGCAGGCAATGGCAGTGGGAACAGCAGGCTACACTGCCATGCTCTGTGTGATGGCCCTGGAAAATCATGGTCTCAAGGCCGGAGATGGAACAATTCTGGTCACCGGGGCCGCCGGCGGAGTTGGCAGTGTTGCTCTGCTGCTGCTCAGCAAACTCGGCTACAGGGTGGCTGCGGTAACCGGCCGCCCCGCAGAAGCGGACTATTTACGCTCGCTGGGTGCCGAGGAAGTACTTGAAAGGCAGCCATTTTCGGAAAAGGCCCGACCGCTCAGCAAAGAACTCTGGGCCGGGGCCGTGGACGTAGCCGGCGGCAACACACTAGCCAACGTGCTGAGTCAGACACGCTACGATGGTGCAGTGGCGGCCTGCGGACTGGCCGAATCGATGGCTCTGCCGACTTCGGTGGCACCATTTATTCTGCGCGGCGTGACGCTTTACGGCATCGATTCGGTGATGGCTTCGCTTGAGAAGCGTGAAGAGGCCTGGCAGCGGGTGGTCGACGATCTCGACCTGGACAGGCTGGAAAGCATGATCAATGAAATTTCACTTTCAGAGCTTCCAGATGCGGCTGCGGCAATCATGGCCGGCTCGGTTCGGGGCCGAACGGTGGTAAAAGTAGGCTGACGCCCGCTAAAAGGTAAAGACATCCTCCCGCACATGATCGAGGGCCGGGAATCTGGTCCTCACGTCTTTCACTGATTGCAGCTCGATATCAGCCGTCACATTGGTCATCCCGTCCGGGGCCTGGGCAACCACCAGGCCCCAGGGGTCGATCACCATGCTCCTTCCGAAACAGAGGTGATTCGGCGGAGCCTCACCCCATTGCCCGACACCGACCACCCAACACAGATTTTCAATGGCCCTGGCCCGCAGCAGGACCTCCCAGTGGTCCCTGCCGGTCTGCATGGTAAAAGCGGCAGGCAGCAGTATCACATTGGCTCCGTTTAAGACAAGCCTTCTGAACAGCTCCGGAAAACGCAGGTCATAACAGGTAGCCAGGCCGAAGTTGAACTCGCCTATGGAGAATTGTGTGGTTTCCAGACCAGGACTGATTATCGCCGACTCAAGATATTTCTTACCGCCAGGTATTTCCACATCAAAGAGATGCAGCTTTCTATATCGGGCACGCATCCCTCCGTCCGGACCGAAGACAACCGCACAATTGTAGACATTGTCGTCTTCGGTTTCCAGATAGCTTCCGACGTGGATATGACACTTGAGATCGGCCGCCTGAGCCCTGATTTTTTCGAGATAGACTGAATCTTCTATCGTCTGGGCCAGCTCTTTTTTCCTGCTGTCAGGTCCGATAAAGTCGGCATGCTCCGGCAGAACGATCAATTCAGCACCCCGGTCCGCCAGTTCATTTATTGCCCTTAGCGCTGCCCTTAGATTGTTCTCGACAGAATCACCGCTGTTGAGCTGAGCCATACCGATGGTGATTTTTGCTTTCTTTGATTCCGCTGCCATTGACTTGTTCTCCGGTTGCTATTGTTTATTTCCGATGTGCTTCCAGTTTCTCTTTTCTTTGAAAAATTTAGTGGTATAACAGAGCCGTGTAAAGTTTCCAGTCGTTGGAGCCCAAATGGGTATCCAACAGAGTAGCTTCTAAAATTTAATTCTTGTTCGAGATCAGAGCACACTTTGAATTGTTACCACAAGCTTATGTTGTAATATTTCGAAGATATATTTTTAGCCCAGGACTCAGAAATTGAGCGACAAGATAATTTTTCAAGGTATCAAAAGAAAATAGAATGCTAGGCACCATTGTCAACGTCATCGCCATCGTTTGCGGCAGTCTTTTAGGACTGCTCTTCAGAAAAGGCATCCCCGAAAACTACAAAGAAATTATCATGAGCGGTATCGGGCTCTCGGTGATACTCATCGGTGTAAAAAGCGCCTTGAGCTCCGATCAGCTGCTGGTAGTCATCTTTTCGGTGATCATTGGTGCGGGACTTGGTGAGTTCCTGAAAATTGAAGCAAAACTCGAATCACTGGGCAGCTATTTTGAACGCAGGCTGGCGAATAAATCAAGTGATACCGGATCCTTTGCCCGCGGTTTCATAACCGCCAGTCTGGTTTTCTGCGTCGGTTCTATGGCCATTGTAGGTGCACTGGAAAGCGGCCTGACCGGCAACCATCAAACCCTGTTCGCTAAATCGATCCTGGACGGGGTCACCTCGCTGATATTCGCATCCTCGCTGGGAATCGGGGTACTTTTTTCAGGTGTAGTTGTGTTTCTCTACCAGGGGATAATTACCCTGACCGCAGTATTCATGAAAAACTTGCTGGTCGCTGAAACAATTGCTCAGATGACCTCGGTCGGCGGTCTTCTCATTCTAGCCATCGGTCTAAATCTGCTGGGAATAACCAAGATCAGGGTAGGCAATCTCCTGCCGGGAATATTCCTGCCGTTGCTCTATTTTGCCATTTGCACTCTTGCAGCCTGACCGCATTCAACCCGGTCTGATTTTTCTCAGGATGGTCGTTTTCACCGTCTCCACGACATAGGGCGAGAAGCGCTTCTTTTCTTTAAGAATCCGGGTAAAAAGATCGCGCTTGCGATCCGGTGGCAGTGGTCGTTCAACGGCTGCGAGAGACAGCGAACCGCTGGGACAGGCTGAGATGCAGGCGCCACAGCCCAGACATTTTTGATCACCGACCCTGGCAATCTTCTCGCCATTGGCAGCAACCGGTTCGATGGCGCCGACATTGCAGTTTTTCCAGCACAGTCCGCAGCCGATGCAGGATTCCTCGTCAACCTGAAGCACAAAAGGCGCCTTGGCCACCCCTTTGGGAAATCCTTTCATCACACCTCCGAGCAGTTCACAGCAGCAGGAACAACAGTTACAGATGAAGGAGGGTTTATGTCTGATGTTGTCGGTGATGTGGGTAAGGTTGAGGCTGCGGGCCCGGTCAAGCACGGCCAGCAGTTCATCGACACTACGTTCTTCGGCGAAACCGCGCCGCACCATGAACCTGGCTGCGGTTCCCAGAGAGATGCAGATCTCTTCGGTCGGAGCCTTTTTGGCGCAGCGACCTCCCAGGTGCTCTTTTTTGTGGCGACAATAGCAGAGCCCGATGGCTCCATAACCTGCCGTTTTGACTATTTCTCTGGCACTTTCCCAGGTGGTGATCACCGACTCCACCGGGATATGGTCTTCGTAGGCGAGCGCCCTGGTAAGTTGAGTGGCCGAACCGAACATCTCCCTGCCCATGGAGTTGTCCGGATCCTCAAACATATATTCATGCATTAACTGGGCAAGCTCTTCCACCGGCAGATCTTGTCGCCGCTTCATGAAAGTGAACTCGAAAAAACCAATGAGCCCCGGCATCAGCAGGTAGTACTGGGTGCCGTTATAGCTCAGATCCATTATCAGCCCCTTCTCGGCCATGGCCTCCAGTATTGGTTCCAGACGGTCTTCTGCCCAGCGGGTGGCTCTGGACAGTTCCCTTAACGTGGCTTCCTGCAAGGGAAAGCGGGAGGCCACAAAGGCCTCGTCGGCGCTGAATAAAATGGCCAGTATACGCTGCAGCGTGTCGCTTTCCGGCAGCCCAATCGGATATTTGTTGAGCCGGTCAATCAGCGGGATGATACTGTCTTTGGAGTCCTGGTGATGGCCCATGTTATGTCCTATGCCTGATGTTTCTCTGCTGGTCCGTAGAGGAGGCCGTCACTGCTTCTCAACAACCTGATCAAAGAGATCCGCCAGCGGTTCATAAAGTTCTATATCCCTGAGAGATGATGTCAACAGCGCCGGCAGCGCCAGAAAATCCTTCATGAAGACGATTTCAGAAGCTTTGAGATAGATATGGAAAGGATCGTTCATCGTAGGAAAAAGATCTCTAATTACAGCGGCCACTGATTTGTTGCCGAGGTACGGCAGCAGATAACTTACCCGATGCAGCATCTTGGTCAGGTAGAAAATTATCGTCTGATCGACGCTCTCCACATGCTTGCGATGACCGGGTAGAATCTTTTTTGAGCGCAGTCCGGCCAATTTGACAATGCTTGCGCAATAGGCTCGGTAGTTCATGAAGCGACTGCCGGTTTCCAAGTCGGCATCGAGCAGCGGCGACTGAAATACCCCCCGCAGCAGGATATCGCCGGTCACCGCCCAGCCGTTGCCGAAATAAACCAGATCGCTCTGCGAATGCCCGGGGCAGCCGATGACCTTGATACCGAGATGAGGGGGCAGATCCTCCTCGGCGATCAAATAGCGCTTGGGAAATAAGGACAGCAGAGAAGATTTGGTGAACCGTTCCTTCAGCAGTTCCAGATAGGCACCGTCAAAACCAAGATCAGCAATAAGCGAAAACATGATCGACAGCCGCCGGTCAAGATGTTCGTTTTTGAGAATATCGAGACGGGGAAGGTAAATCTTGGCGTTGCTGACCTGCGCCAGCCAGGCGGCCTGACCGTAGTGATCGATATGGCAGTGGGTAACTATGACATGGCTCAGTCTTGACAGATCCAGGTGATCACTCAGAAAGGCCCGGCCTGCCCCGGTTGGCGGACCGGTGTCGATAAGCACGAGTTCTTCACCGTAGTCCAGAGTATAACAGTGGACCGGACCCACCATATAAGGGGTCTCGACGGTATGCTGCACAGGAATCATATTCACTCAAGCATGACCGGCCTGAAGCCCAGACGATTTCACACCCGTTAAATTAAGAGAATGGGGGACAGGTTATGGTGTTCCCCCACCTTTTCAACAAAGCATGCCATATTAACAGAAAATATATTTTTCGTCCTCAGAAGCCGCATCGGCCACCAGTCTTTTGGCCTCAAGCAGACCGGTGGCGTCGTATTTGGTGAATCTTCTGACTCCGGAAAGGATCATGGTCAGGGTATCACCTTCCTCGATGAAGAAGGCCCCTTTTCGTGCCGCAGAACCAGCTGTCTCAGCAGCTCTGAAGGCAAATATCTTGACCGTTGCCCGGAGCAATTCCTGCCTCCGTTCGCTATAGGAGTTCAGCACTTTTTCAGCGCGCAGCACACTACTTTCAAGGGCAAAAATCTGGATGGCGATATCGGCTGCAGCCATCAAAATTTCCTGCTCGTCGGCAATTTTGTCCATGAATTTTTGCACGCCGGTACCCGCAAGGATCAGAAACAGCGTTTTCAGATTGGTAATCAGTACTTTTTCAGCCGCAAAGGGCAGACTGTCGTCAAGCTCGTCAAAACTTGGCGTCATCAGCGATTCGAAGGCTTTCATCGCCTCGGTCTGCAGCGGCAGTTCACCTTTCATTGCCTTGCGCAGAATCATCCCCGGAATCAGCAGCCGGTTGATCTCGTTGGTACCTTCGAAAATTCGATTTATCCGCTCGTCCCGATAGTAGCGCTCGGCTGGATAATCGCTTACAAAACCATAGCCGCCGTGAATCTGTACCACTTCGTCGACGGTTCTGGCCAACACTTCGCTGCAGAACACTTTGGAGATACCACACTCCGCCGCATAGTCCTCTATTCCTCTCTGGTACTGCACGTAATAGTCATCGATACCCTTTTCGATGGTAGCAAGCTTATCGTCGAGCAACCCAGCCAAACGGTAGATAAGAGACTCCGAGGCGAAAATGTCGGCGGTGAGGTCAGCTATTTTTTCCTTGATGGCGCCGAAACTGCTGATCTGTTTTTTGAACTGGACACGTTCGTTTCCATATTTAACCCCGGTCTCCAGGGCTGCCTTGGCCGCACCGGTGACCGCCGCACCCAGCTTGAAACGCCCGACGTTGAGGACGTTGAAGGCGATCTTATGGCCTTTGCCGATTTCCCCGAGAACATTTTCTACCGGTACTTTACAGTTATCCAGGATCACCGGGGTGGTTGAAGAGCCCTTGATTCCCATCTTCTTTTCTTCGGGACCGACTGTCAGCCCCTCAAAATCGCGCTCGATCAAAAAGGCGGTAAAATGCTCTTTGTCAATCTTGGCAAAAACGGTAAACAACTGGGCAAACCCGCCGTTGGTGATGTATTGTTTGGTCCCGTTCAGCACATAATATCTACCGTCATCTGAGAGCACGGCACTGGCCTGGGCACCCAGGGCATCACTGCCGGAACCAGGCTCGGTCAGGCAATAGGCGGAGCACCACTCACCGGTGATGAGTTTTTCCAGGTATTTCTCTTTCTGCTCAGGGGTGCCGTAGTAAACCAGTGGCAGTGTTCCTATTCCGGTATGAGCGGAATAGGCAACGGAAAATGAACCGCTGATGGCAATGCGCTCGGCAACCAGCATGGAAGACGCCTTATCCAGATCCAGACCACCATATTCCTCGGGTGCGTCCATCATCAACAACCCGAGCTCGCCGCACTTGCGCATGCCTTCAACAACAATATCAAAGTTCTGATTGTCGATTTCTTCTATGTGCGGCAGGAGTTCATTGGTGACGAACTGTTCGGTGGTATCGCCGAATTGTCTCTGTTCGTCGCTGAAATCCTCGGGAGTAAAAATATCTTCTGGCTTGCTTTCTGCAATCAGGTACTCACCGCCTTTGAGTAATGTATCAGCCATGGTTCACCTCTTGATCCACATTATTTGTCAGTCGTTCAAAAATTCCCGCAGCCCCCATGCCGCCGCCGATGCACATCGACACCATGCCGTAGCGCAACCCCCGCCGTTCCATCTCGTGCAACAGGGTGGCGGTGAGCTTGGCACCGGTACAGCCGAGCGGATGTCCCAGGGCGATGGCCCCACCGTTAACGTTGACGATATCCGGATTCAGCCCGAGCTCTTTGATAACGGCCAGGGCCTGGGCGGCAAAAGCCTCATTCAGCTCGACCAACTCGATGTCATCGAGGCTCATCGAAGCCATTTTCAACACCGCGGGAATGGCGGCGACTGGGCCGATACCCATGATTTCTGGCGGTACACCCTTAACCGCATAAGCGACGAACCGAGCCATCGGCTCAACCGAAAGCTTCTTCAGAAAGTCTTCCGACACCACCATTGATACGGCTGCACCATCGGTCATCTGCGATGAATTCCCGGCCGTCACCGGGCCCCCTTTTTTGAACGCAGGATGCAGTCGAGCCAGCGTTTCAAGAGTCGTTGAGGGGCGAACGCCATCGTCAATATCGACCACCTCTGTAGACTTTACGATCTTGCCGTCCACGAGGGCACTATGTTCGATTTCCACCGGAATGATCTCGGCGCCGAATCTGCCTGCCTTGATGGCATCGGCTGCCCTGCGATGGCTTTCGACACCGAATTCATCCATCTCGGTACGGTTAATTCCGTATTTATCAGCCACCAGTTCGGCGGTAATCCCCATTGACGAGTAGGCTTCAGGCCAGTCTACAGCCAAGGTGGGGTTGGCGCTGTATTTGAGACCACCCAGCGGTACAGACGACATCGATTCAACACCGCCGGCGACAATACAATCAGCCAAACCGAGCATCACCCGCTCAGCCGCCAGGGAAATACTCTGCAAGCCCGAACAGCAGAACCTGTTAATGGTCTGTCCTGGAACTTCGGCAGGCAGACCGGCCTTCATGGCCGCCACCCGGCCTACATTCATCCCCTGCTCGGCTTCGGGGAAAGCACAGCCGAGATAGACATCGTCGACTAGTTCAGGAGCAACTCCGGTACGCTCGACAATCGTCTTGATTGCAGCAGCAGCCAGATCATCAGGCCGCACGTCCTTGAATTTGCCTTTATTTGCACGGCAGCCCGGAGTTCGGTAACTTGCCAGAATATAGGCTGTTTTCATCATCTACCTCTTTATTGAGCTTTATGGCTTTTATCAGTTTCTCAAAGGCTTACCGGTTTTGAGCATGTGTTGGATTCGTTGTGCAGTCTGCTTATTGGTACACAGTTTGAGGAAGTTTTCCCGTTCCAGACGCAACAAATATTCCTCGCTGATCACGGTTCCCTGGTTCACGTCACCTCCACAGATGACATCGGCGATAATCCCTCCCATCTCTTCCTCATACTCGGTGATGTGTTCACCCATTTTCATATTCCACAGCTGCGTCTTGATGCTGGCCGCAATGGAACGACCCGGAGCGGCGATATCTGTTCTGATTTTTGGCGGCCTGTAGTTGGTAGCCAGAGCCAGCACCTGCTGTTTGGCATCTCCGATCAGCCGATCCAGATTCATGGATATGCAGTCTCCCTGCCGCAGATAGCCCATGTCGTTCAACTCGGCTGCTCCCATCGATACTTGGGCTGTGGCGATCTGCTTGAAATTTTTAAAGATAAAAGGTTGGACATCGGTATCGAATCGGCGGGCAAGATCGACTGCCCGGATACACATTTCCTTGGTGCCGCCGCCGGCCGGCAACAGACCTACGCCAATTTCCACCAACCCCATATAAGTTTCTGCGTAGGCGTTGATCCGGTCGGCATGCAACGAGAACTCACAGCCACCGCCCAGAGCCATGTTGAACGGCGCCACCACCACCGGTACCTTGGCGTACTTAATCGCCATGGTCGCTTTCTGAAAAGCCCTGACCACCATGTCGATATCCTCCAGGGCACCCTCGGCCAGAGCGACGGCCAGCAGCATCAAGTTGGCACCCACTGAGAAATTGGCGCCGTGATTACCAATGACTAAGCCCAGCCCTTCTTCTTCTGCCCGACGTATGGCTTTATGGGTCATGGCCAGGATATCGGTGCTGATGGCATTCATCTTGGAATGAAATTCCAGGCAGAACACTCCGTCTCCCAAATCTACAACCGAGGAGTTACCACTTTTTTCGAGTACTTTGTTGCCCCTCTTGAGGATCTGCAAATCGATCTCACCTGCTGGCAGGCGCAGAGGTTTGTAGGATTTTGACGAGATGTCATAGAATTCTTTTCCATGTGCTTCGGAAATTCGGTAAAAACGCTCAATTTCTCTGAGCGATGCAGGGACCTTCACTCCATCTTTCTCGGCTCGCTTTACGAAGCTATCGACACCGATGGCATCGAACATTTCAAAAGGTCCCAGCTCCCAGTTGAACCCCCAGCGCATCGCATTATCGATATTGACGATGTCGTCGGCGATTTCAGGAATCCGGTTAAAGGTGTAGATGAGTGCGTCACGCAGGGTCTTCCAGGCGTATTCTGCCCCCTGGTCGACACCGCCGAGCAGGGTTTTGATTCTTTGCCGGGGATCATCCACCTGCTTGATCATCTGAACGGAGGCGAACTTGGGTTTTGCCAGTTGCTGGTAGTCACCGCTGGTGTAGTCGTAGTAGTAGATCTGCCGCTTACCGTCGACCATCTCTTTTTTATAGAACCCCTTGCCTGCTTTATTTCCCAGTTTTCCCTGCGCTATCATTGTGGCCATGAACTCGGGCAGTTTGAAGACCTCGCGCTCTTCATCGTCTGGGGCACTGTCATAGGAGTTGGTTCCCACATGAGCCAGCACATCGAGTCCCACCAGATCGGCGGTTCTGAAGGCGGCACTCTTGGGCCTGGCAGTGGCCGGCCCGGCTACCGAGTCGACTTCCTCCACCGTCATCTCCATGTCCACCATATGCTGAATACCTTTGTAAATTGCATAGACGCCGATACGGTTGGCAATGAAGTTGGCCGTATCCTTGGCATAGACCACCCCTTTGCCGAGCCGCCTGGAAAGAAAAGCTGCCATATCACTAACAACCCGTGGATCGGCGTCATCGCAGGCAATAATTTCCATGAGCCGCATATAGCGCGGCGGATTAAAAAAATGAGTCACCAGAAATCTTTTCTGCAACTCCGGTGGCAGAGTCTTGGCCATTTCATTGACCGACAGTCCGCTGGTGTTGGAGCTTACTACTGCCTGGGGATGCAGATGAGGAATTATCTTCTCGAAAAGACCTCGCTTTATGTCCAGGTTTTCAATCACTACTTCTATTACCCACTCACACGAGGATAGTCCGCCGAGATCATCATCAAAATTACCCACCTCTATACGGTCTATGTAGCTCTTCAGATAGAGAGGTGCAGGTTTCATCTTCAACAACCCCTGACGTCCTGATTCAGCTATACGGTTTCGCACTTCCGGACTTTCGAGGGGCAAGCCCCGCTTCTCTTCCCCAGCGGTTAATTCTCGGGGTACGATATCGAGCATCAGGACATCGAGCCCACTATTGGCCAGATGAGCGGCGATGGTCGCCCCCATCACTCCGGCACCTAGAACAGCCACACGATTGATCTGCATCATTGTTTCTCTCCAACGACCGCTTTGTTTTTGAAGACCAGACCGTTTTCTCTGCTCATATACATCTCATCAACGGTGGCCTTGTACTTGTTATAGATTTCTTTGCGCTTCAGTTTCAGGGTTGGCGTCAATTCCCCGCCTTCGATCGAAAACTCTTTCGGTACCAGAGTAAAATGCTTGATAGTAGAGTAGGAAGGCATATTGCGGTTCAGTACTTCGATCCTGTCAGCATACAGCTCGTTAATCCGGCGGCTTTTCACCAACTCATAAATATCGATGTACTCAATCTGGTGTGCACGACTGTAATCGATCAATCGTTCGATGTTTGGGGTCAGAAGTGCAGTAAGGTAAGGCTTACGGTCACCGAAGACGATGGCCTGGGAAATGAATTTATCCAGTTTAAGTTCGTTCTCGATGGGTTGTGGAGCGATATTTTTTCCGCCGGCGGTGACGATGATCTCCTTTTTGCGGTCGACGATATAGACAAAACCATC
This sequence comes from Desulfocapsaceae bacterium, assembly GCA_051010975.1. Classification (GTDB taxonomy): domain Bacteria; phylum Desulfobacterota; class Desulfobulbia; order Desulfobulbales; family Desulfocapsaceae; genus JABDQA01. The sequence continues at coordinate 1,196 of JBPCUV010000272.1, read as the reverse complement.
CTCATCAATATGGGCTATGTCGCCGGTCTTGAACCAACCATCCTCGAAGACATCTTCAGTCGCTTTATCATTTTTGAAATAGCTCCTCATGACCTGGGGGCCCCGGACCAGCAATTCACCATCTTCGGCGAGTTTAAGATCGGTTCTGTCGACTTTCTTGCCGACCGCATCGAACCTCACCTCATCCAGACTGCTCAAGGTCAGCACTGGACTGGTCTCGGTCAGTCCATAGCCGTTAAAGACTGGAATGCCGATGGCCCACATGAACTCGTTAATGGTTTTATCCAGCGGCGCCCCCCCGCATATCATACCGCGTAAGTGCCCGCCGAAACGGTTTCTGATTTTGCGGAACACCAGCCGATCGAAAATCCGGTATTTCAGCCCCAGCAAGCCCACTGGTGTTTTTGTGATATATTTTTTATTTACGTATTCCCTACCAGTTCTGACCGCCTGGTGAAACAGTGCCTTGCGCAGAGAACTCATCTGGTGAGCACTCTCGTGGATGCGGCTGTATACTTTCTCGAACAGTCTCGGAACACTGATCATGAAGGTAGGTTTAATTTCGTCCATGTTTTCGACGACCTTTTTGACGTCCTCGGCAAAGGCAATGTGCTTGCCGCTCATCAACGAGACATAATAGCCGCCGGTACGCTCGAGGATATGGCTCAGGGGCAGAAAACTCAAAAAAATCTCATCTTTAGCCAGCCCCCCAATCTGGCTGATGCCCTGGGATACATTGCAGATCACATTGTACTGGGTGAGAATGACGCCTTTGGGGGGACCTGTGGTCCCTGATGTGTAGATAACGGTAAGGATGTCGTCATGGCCTATCTGACTGATTTTATCCTCAATTTGCTCTCTTTCCGCTTCACTGAGAGGGGTAGAAACTTCGGACAACTGATACTGGGTATAGACTGGAAACGAACGGGATCCCATAAAACGTTCATAGGATATGACCAGTTCAACGTTGGGAATCGCGTCTTTTATCTCAAGCAGTTTTTCATATTGGGCCTTGGTGGAGACAAAGACGATTTTCGCTTCACAGTGATTGATGATGTAAGCCGCCTGCTCACCGGTGTTGGTCGCGTAGATGGGCACGGTAATCCCGCCGCCCGATTGAATACCAAAATCAGATATCGCCCAGCCGAGCCTGTTCTCGGAGAAAATCGCAACTTTGTCCCCCGGCTGCATCCCGG
>JBPCUV010000271.1:0-4239 GCA_051010975.1 Desulfocapsaceae bacterium | reverse complement strand
GTGTTAGTGGCTGGAGATAGCTCTTATGAGGATTCTAGAACGGTCTGGAACTCTATGATCGATAGACATCCTGCGATTATAGCACGTTGTCTAGGAGTGGCTGACGTGATCACCTCTGTTCGGTTTGCCAGAGAGCATGACCTTTTACTCTGCATCAAGGGTGGTGGGCATAATATTGCTGGCCTGGCGACAGTTGACGGAGCCATGATGCTCGATATGTCGCTCATGCATGGAGTCTGGGTAGATAAACAGAGGCAGGTCGCTCACGCGCAAGTAGGTTGCCTGCTCGGTGATGTGGATCGGGAAACGCAGGTGCACGGTTTAGCTGCTGTCCTCGGTTTCGTTTCACGCACCGGCATCACAGGCCTTACCACAGGCGGTGGGTTTGGTTACCTGACTAGGCGTTGGGGCTGGTCCTCTGACAACGTCGTAGGTATGGATATTGTAACCGCCGATGGACAACTTGTACGAGCAAGCGAGGAGGATAATGACGATCTCTTTTGGGGATTGCGGGGAGGTGGAGGCAACTTCGGTGTAGTGACGGGTATAGATTATAAACTTTATTCTATCGGCCCTGAAATAGTGGGCGGTCCCGTTGCTTGGCCCGCGAGCGAAGCACCCGGTGTACTTGAACTGTATAAGACGCTCGCAGACCAAGCTCCCCCCGAACTCACCCTGGTAATAATTATGCGACCAGCACCTCCTGCTCCCTGGCTTCCCAAAGATATGCATGGAAAACCGATAATAGTAATGCTCGCCTGCTACAGTGGAGATCCGGAACAAGGGGAAAAGGCTGTTGCTCCGATCAAGTCTTTCGGTAGCCCCATAGGGGACGTGTTGATCCGCAGACCATACGTTCAGTTGCAGTCACTACTAGATGCAACACAACCTAAAGGGCGCAGATATTACTGGAAGAGTGAGTATCTCCCGGCCATCGAACCAGCGTTGTGTGAGAAGTTCATGGAGCATGCCGCAAAGATTTCATCTCCACATTCGGCTGCGATCCTGTTCCAGCTAGAAGGTGCCCTTAATCACTTGAATAATGATCATTCTGCAGTCGGTAACCGCGATGCTCGTTATGTCGTCAATTTGGCAAGTTCTTGGGAACTCACAGAAGATGACACATCCAATATTGAGTGGGCGCGCAATGCATGGGAAGATATGAGGCGGTTCTCTACGGGAGGCACATACATTAATTTCCTGACCGAAGATGAGGGTCCAGAACGTATTGAGGCGGCACTTAGCAGCGGACTTCAGCGGCTTGCAGAAATAAAAGCCAAATGGGACCCAGAGAACTTCTTTCGAACTAATCGTAACATTAAACCAGCTTGAGTCGTCGCAACAAATAACAGGCGCCAGCGCAGCCCTGGCAAATTGTCTAAGAGTCTAAAATTGTGGATTTATGCATAAATCAAGTCAAGTAGATACTACTCATCTTCTATCGATTGCGAATTCTACATCAGATGCTCTTATCGCTATTGATTCGGAAGGGAAGGTGATTTCCTGGAATCATGCGGCTGAGCTGATATTCCAATATTCCAAGGAGGAGATGATCGGCCAAACGCTACACCTAATCTTGCCGGAGCGGTTTCGTGATTTACATGACAAGGGTATTGCCAGAGTCAATTCGGGTGGCGAACGCCATGTAATAGGAAAAGCTGTGCAATTAGCCGGCATTCGAAAAGATGGGTCTGAATTCCCTCTGGAACTTACACTTTCAGCATGGAGCACGAAAGAAGGAATGAATTATGGCGGCATAATCAGGGACGTTACGGATCGTGTTGCCATGGAAAATGAAATACGTTCATCAGAAATGCGCTACCGTTCAATCTTAGAATCGGCGAACGACGCAATTATCACCGCTGACTCAAACGGGATAATTCTTTCATGGAATAAATCAGCCATGAACATTTTTGGTCGTGCCGAGGAAGAGGTGATTGGCAAACCTCTTACCATAATTATTCCTGAGCAATATCGGGCTTTACACGATAAAGGAATATCCAGAGTTTCCGGTGGTGGTGAGCACCATGTTATCGGAAAGATGGTTGAGTTATCCGGCCTCCACAAACATGGGCATCTCATACCTATCGAATTATCCCTATCTACTTGGGTGATAGGTGATAATCGATACTACAGTGGCATAATCAGAGATATAAGCGAACGAAAAATAAATGAAGAAAAGAGATTAGCTACAGAGATGAAATTCATGGCGATAGCTGAGAGCGCCAATGATGCTATTATTTCGGCCGATTCTAAAGGCATGATTCAGTCATGGAACAAAGCTGCCGAAAATATCTTTGGTTACACGGAAAGAGAAGTTCTAGGAGGATCACTTACGATCATAGTGCCTGACAAGTATAAGGCTCTTCACGAAGATGGCATCAAAAGGGTGGGGCAAGGTGGGGAGCGTCATGTGATTGGCAATACGGTTGAGTTGTCCGGACTTCACAAAAGTGGAAAGGAGTTTCCCATCGAACTTTCTTTGTCGGCTTGGGAAGTTAATGACCAAAGGTTCTACAGCGGTATCATACGGGATATTACGATACGAAAGCAAGATGAGGAAAAGCTCAAAAGTCACCAGAGACAGTTGGCAGAGAAAGCTCAGCAATTGGAGAAATTGAACGATGAAGTAAATTTTAAAAATGAACAGCTTCAGGGACTATCAAATAAACTCGCCAAGTACCTTTCTCGACAGGTGTATACAAATATTTTTGAAGGGAAAAGGGATGTTAAGATCGAGTCGTATCGCAAAAAACTTACTATCTTTTTTTCTGACATAGAAGGGTTTACTGAGCTTACAGAGCGAGTTGAGTCTGAGGTCCTCACCAGCGTATTAAATAAGTATCTAAACGAGATGTCGAAAATCGCCTTAGAGCACGGTGGAACCATAGATAAATATATTGGTGACGCGATAATGATATTTTTTGGCGACCCCGAGTCACTTGGCGAAAAAGAGGATGCGGTGGCTTGTGTAAAAATGGCTATAGAAATGAACAAGAGGCTCCAAGAAATGCGGCTTGAATGGGATGTATTAGGAATATCTACACCACTTAGAATCAGAATGGGTGTAAACACAGGATTTTGCACGGTTGGAAATTTTGGATCGGACGAGAGGCTGGATTACACAATTGTGGGAGGAGCTGTAAATCTTGCAAATCGACTGGAAAGTGCCGCTGATACGGATGAGATACTAATTTCTGAGGATACGTTCTCCTTGGTAAAAGATGTCATAAAATGTAAAGCACGAGGCCAAGTCGAAGTAAAAGGATTCGCCTACCCAGTAAATACCTATGTGGTGATTGGAGAAATTGAAAAGCTCAAAGAAGAGGAAGAACAACTTTCTGCGCAGCTCAATGGGTTTAATCTATCGATCAATTACGACAAACTGAATTATTCCGATAAAATGTACGCAAAAGAATTGCTCATGAAAGCAATGTCAAAATTGCAGGATTGAAACTTTTACGAAACCCCTCAATTTTTTGATAATACAGTGTTTTCTTTCTCAGACTTACTGCCGGCAATTTCACCTGCGCTGGATCGAATGGCAAGTTCAAATCAGAATTTGGAATCTGCATGGCTTTGGTTTCAGGCCGGGCATTAGCAATACCTGTATAGGCAGGACCAGGCAGCTTCTGGCCGATCAGATCAGCGCGTACTCTGCAGGGATCGAAGGAACCAGCAATATTCAGAGTATGGTATATAAAACTGGTTTTCTGAAAATAATTTTGAATTTATAGAAAAGCTAACTCATCATTATTAGGTGTATATTTCCTATGTGCCACGCTGTTCCATTGACTTAGAACAGCCCTGACTCTTACAATGTAGTATACGGAAATAATCAAAATAAGATCAAGTCCAACCTGTCAAAAGGCAGAGGTGGAATGATATGGCCTCAACTGATAGCCGAGCTACTTTAGAAAAAGGTAGCTCGGCTATTTTCATTTTTATTTCTATAAAGGAGGCGATCAATGAGAACTTTAATTAGTATGCTTGTTGTTGGGCTGATGTTCGTAAGCCAGGGACAAGCAACGACTAACGATTCGGCTAAGGACTGTAATTATTACACAAACGGCGCATTCACTAAACTCATAAACGTGCTGTCAGACCTGAATGGAGTCACTAGATTTGGGGAGTGTGATGAAGGCGAATTATGGGTGAATGACCCTAAAATCACAGCTGCGATTGCCCTCGCTAATCCAAATGAAATAGTGGACTCATATGATGCGAGCATGGAATTTC
>JBPCUV010000270.1:0-3074 GCA_051010975.1 Desulfocapsaceae bacterium | reverse complement strand
TTGCCAAATCAAAGATATTCTTATTTGAATTTTGCTCAAGCTGAAGATTCTTCCTGGTATGTCTGTATCTATTGCAGCAATTCCTGCTGTTCTAGGATGAAGCGTGAAATGTAAAAGATGACAGTGCTGATACTGTCTCCAAATTTATAGGTGATTCTCATAAGGGTTGATACACTTCGTCCAGATCATAACCATTCACCTTCAACCAGGATTTAATCTCATTTAAAAGTCCTATAGTACTCCCAAAGATAGATCAATTGATCTAATTTACTAAAAAAGGAAACCCGAGTGATGGAATAAAATAATGTCAGAAATCAAAACATGCCCTCATTGTTCCCAAAAGAATAGAATCCCATCTGATAGAGTCTTGCGTGATGCCAAGTGTGGTTCATGCGGTTGTTTATTATCTGGTCCTGATACAGGTCTGGAATGTCCCAAATGTCACTACAGATTTGAGCCTCTTGCGAGAACTAAAAAAGAAACTGTCCGCTGCCCGAAGTGCCGTAAGGTTGTTTCTGATAATAGAAAATTTAATGGCCAGCAGATGATTATTATTGGTGTTTTGGTGGCCATAATATTTATTCTAGCATTTATTGGAATGTCCTCTCTTTCTGGATCGAAAATTTATTAATTAAGGGTAGTTATCCTGTCAGTCAGGGGGGGGGGCAGTTCGGGAGGATGTATATCTTCCGATTTCATTGTATTCCATTAAAAGCGCACTGATATTGTCTTCTTCTTGAAGCTGCACAAGAATAATCCAAACCTCGCCTCGTCTCAGAAGAACCATAGATTTGTGGCAGACCCCTTAAATCCAGACTGCTTATCAATAGTATTTTTCTCAAGATTGCCTAACAACCTATCAATTCGTATAGTTTCGGAACCGAGTGGGATTGAATCTGTTGAGTAGGTATAATTTGCAGTTCTAATAGACTGCAAACTGAGAGGGACTTTAGAGGATGGGTCTGATAGATAAAGCCGAAGCCACGGTAACGAAGCACACCCCGTACGTAATTAGCGCTCTTGGTAGAATAAAATTTTTTCTCATTGTCATACCAATTATTAGCATTGTCCTCGGCATTTTAAGCCAATACCTTTTTCCAGAGAGAAATATCGCAACTTGCAGTTTCAAAATTGGATCGTTTGCAACTCCAGCAAATCCTACACCTGTCCCTCTAGCCAGTGAAACCCAATTAAAAGCTCGCCTCAGAGCTACTTCAGTAGAACTAAGAGAAGAATACCCAACTTTTATATTGTTAAAGACGATTATTGATAATGATGTAGTAACCCCAACGGTTTCTGGAGTCGGCCCTGAGAAATCAATAGCTTACTTGAAGAAAGTAATTGAGCCTGAGATTAACCTGCATAACAGTCGGCTGGAAAAACTGCAGGCAGTACAGACAGACCGGAGAGAATCGCTTGAGCGTCAGCTTACTGAGCTTGAAGCCCTCGAGGATTCATTATCCTCTTCTGATATACCCCCTGGCTCACCATTAGAACTTTTGGCAGTACAAATTGGATTGGACAATACAAGGGAACGAGTTGCCAAAATTAAGCTGGAGCTAACTACGTTAGCGCTTTTCAATGCGAGTGACTTGTATATAGATAAAACGTTGATTGTCCAGGAACCCAGAACCATCTACAGTTCAAAATGGACTCGTCCTCTGCTATTCGGAGCTATCGGTCTTGCTATTGGTCTGGTTATCATCATCTTAATAGCAGCAACCTCGATCATTCGTTCTATATTCCGAAGGCACTCATCTAAACAGAAATCTGATGGTGTTGCCGAAGAAGAGAATGCGCCTTTAAAATCAGTCGAGTAAGACTCGTTACACGAGTATTAGAGAAATTCAAATCTGGGATATACGGAGGAGTTTATGAATCTTCCAGGAAGATTTCGCAATGCACTTAGCATCGCTATTATTGCAAGTCTCTATGTTCTGATCTCTCCGGTAACTGGCCAAAGCCAATCTGAAACTGCTGACCCGGATAAACTAGCAGCCGATCAAGCTGCCTGCCAGCAGCACGCAATGGCATTCAGTGGCTATAATCCGGACACTCCCGCGCAGCCGGCAGCGTCAAGCTCTCCTCGTCAGCCCCGTGCGGGACTGCGTGGAGCAGCACGAGGCGCTGCAAAAGGTGCGGTCGCTGGAGGAACGCTTGAACGATTTGGAGATGAGGACAAGCATGATGATGCTACTGAAGTTGGGGCCGCTGTTGGTGCCGTAGCTGGAGGAGCAAGAGCCCGACGAAATGCGAAACAACAAGCACCACCCCCAGCCCCGGCTCCAGAAGGAGATCCGGCGCTCTACTCTACCAGCTACAACGACTGCATGACAAGTCGAGGATATCCCACTCAATAACTGCCAATCGTTAACCAAGTGTGAGAAGTGAGGACGTACGTACCGAACCATTGTACTTTGAGGCTTTGAGTGTGAAAGATTGCCACGTGTAAAGTTCCTCAATTTAGTCTTTATCTGAACTTGAGGTTCTTCCGGTTTATCTTCCGTTAAGTGGGAAGGAAGCTTCGCTGAGGTGAATTTGTAGATTAACGAGAAGAATCTAGATTTTTCAACGAAAGATGATGGGAAGGACATTCCTTGGAAATGTAATCCTAATGCAGCATTGGAGGAGTTTAATGTGCTAATATCACCAACTATTTATTGGTGGTTATCATTTGCGAATAGCACAAATACCACTAAATAGTACTTTGAGCATTTGATCTTCTGATGAACCATCTAGTAGAGAATCGTTACCAGCCGCTGGAACTACGGTTAGACCTGCAAAATGTGGTAAGGCGTTAAGTTTTGCCGATTCTCTTAGCAATTTCTCCATGGCACAGGCATCAAGTATTCCCAGTTTTGGATGGTGGGCAGTACGAATAGCGATTAAAAAAGATTTATCATTTAATCTTGCTAATAGTTGATAATGATGATTTTGATCAGTATTCGCCTCCAATATGGTGAATCCGGCACGATCTAAAAAGTTACTGACATAACTTACACCTAGTAAGTGAATATGCTGTTTGATATCTAAACTTTCCTGATACATGATCACTCCATCGAACTAAATTTCTT
>JBPCUV010000269.1:0-4445 GCA_051010975.1 Desulfocapsaceae bacterium | reverse complement strand
GATCATCGCCCACGAACTGGAGGTGCTGGGCAGTCATGGTATGCAGGCCCATAAATTTGATGAGGTTTTTCGACTCATCGGCGCCGGCCGGCTTCAGCCCGAGAAACTGGTCGGCAGAACCATTACTCTGCAAGAGGCCCTCACGGCGCTGCCTGAGATGAACAGTTTTGAGCATCAGGGAGTGACGGTCATCGACCGGTTCTGATACCCTGCCCTATCATCAGACTCATCGTGCAGATGCCCGCTGCAGTTGAGGGATGTGACTTTGCTCCTTTATGGGCCAGTGGAGCAGCGCCGCGATCAATCCCAGAACTGCCCCCGCTATCCAGATGGCATCGTAGCTACCGAACATCTCATAGATCAGCCCGCCAAGCCAGACACCGATGAAGCTGCCCACCGGGTGGCTTAAAAATACAATGTCATAGAGAAAGCTCATATATCTGGTGCCGAAAAATACCGCCACCAGCCCAATGATCGGCGGAACCGTGGCCAACCATAGAAAGCCAATGGAAAGGACCAGTAGCAGACAGCCGCTGATGAGCACAGGTAATGCGGAAGGCAATCTTTTTCCAAGAGTTTCGTTCATCTTCTACGGAAGCAAAAGGGGTTAATCAATAAACAAAGAGTAGTTCCTGAATCGAGAATTTCCACGTTGGGGGATAGCAGAGGTGTGCCACTGGAATTATCAGATTCTTTATGACGGAGACAAATCATCAGTTCTTGCCAATATTTTATATTGACGTGCAGAGCCCCCTCCAAGTATCTTGCTGCCAACCATAAGGTGATTGCAGGGTAACGGAACACGGTGAAAATCCGTGGCGGTCCCGCCGCTGTAACCGGAAATATCGAGGGTTTCATCAAACCACTGACCATCGTCGGGAAGGTGGAAACACTGATTTAAAGCCGGAAGCCAGAAGACGAGCCTGCAATCCTAATTGTTGAAATCTGATGGTAAAGGGTTTTGCAAGAATCTGTTTCTTGCAAAACCCTTTTTCTTTGCAGGAAACTTACTCATAGCGAGGATACTATGACTACCCAGTTGGAAGAAGCACGCCGGGGCCGAATTACCCGGGAAATGAAGGCGGTGGCCGAAGATGAGGGGCTGCCGCAGAAACAGATCCTGGATTATGTTGCCGGTGGAGAGATTGTCATTCCCTGCAACCCCCATCGTAAAGACCAGAAAATCATTGGTATCGGCAGCGGCCTTCGAACCAAGATCAACGCCTCCATTGGTACTTCCTCGGATATCTGCGACCTGGACCAAGAGGTTGAGAAGGCCCAGGCTGCCGAGACCGAGGGTGCCGATACCCTGATGGAACTGTCTGCCGCCGGTGATATGGATCTGATCAGACGAAAGGTATTGGAGGCCACCAGCCTGCCGGTGGGAAACGTCCCGCTCTATCAGGCCTTCAAGGAAACCATTCGAAAGTACCGGAACCCGGCTAAGCTTGATCCTGAATTCCTCTTTGATCTGATCGAACAGCAGCTCAGCGACGGTCTCTCCTTTATGGCCATCCACTGCGGTATTAACCTCTATACCATCGAACGTTTGCGGGCCCAGGGTTTTCGTTATGGCGGGCTTGCCTCTAAAGGCGGTACTTTCATGGTTGCCTGGATGGACATGAACAAAAAAGAGAATCCGCTCTATGAGCAATTCGACCGGGTCTGCGCTTTGATGAAAAAATATGATGCGGTGCTGTCCCTGGGCAACGGGATTCGCGCCGGCGCCATACATGATAGCAGTGACCGGGCCCAGATAGCCGAAATGGTGATAAATTGCGAGCTGGCGGAGAGAGGAAGAGAACTGGGCTGCCAGATGATGGTGGAAGGGCCCGGCCACGTCCCGCTGGATGAAATCGAGGGCAATATCATCCTTGAGAAACGAATGTCCGGCAATGCTCCTTACTATGTGCTTGGTCCCATACCCTGCGACACCGGAGCGGGCTACGATCATATCAGCGCCGCAATCGGCGCCGCAAACTCGGCCAGATTCGGTGCCGATCTGATCTGCTACATTACACCGGCAGAACATCTGGCTCTTCCGAGTGTGGAAGATGTTCGTGAAGGCGTAAGAGCGACGAGGCTGGCGGTGAGAATCGGTGATCTTGCCAAATACCCGGACCGCCGGGACAGTGAGAAGCGGGCAGCCCTTGCCCGCCGGGACATGCGCTGGGATGATCTCGAGCAGCACCTGCTGTTTCCGCAAGTTGCCCGTCAGATCAGAGGCGCGCGGTCTCCAGAATCGGAGGAATCCTGTTCAATGTGCGGCGATTTCTGCGCCATGAAGAAAGGGATGGAGGTTTTCGCTGCAGATATTACCCATAAAAGGGCCTGAGCAGAATCTGGCAGAACGAAAAATATCGGGCTCCCTGCACCCAGGGGGCCCGATACAGGCTTATGCTCTGAGCGGCTTAGATCAGCCCTTGGATCGCATGAGTATTACGATCAGACCGACGGCAAGGGCTGTAAATACAAAAAGCGCATAAATAACAAAACCCTGACCTCCTGATTTTTTCTTTTTCTGGTCCGGGGATTCCTCGTTTTTCATGGCAACCTCTTCATAAAGATAGGAATTTCTATTGTCCCTACTTTACTACCCCTGTTCCAAATCGGCAATGTCAACAACGAGATATGGGTCGACTGAAGAGCAGATCTTCAGAAACCCGTTTCCAAGAAACGTCACCATTGCTGGCCTGGTCATAATATCTGCTTCATACTCTCAAGAAACTCATCGGGGGAGAGGTAATCGAACAAGCGAAGATCGCCTCTTTCCATCCCCTCCCCATCGAGAAAGACCACGGTGGGGACGCCTTTTACCTGAAAGCGTTTGAGCAGCTCCTGATGGGCCGGGTTGGCCCCACTGGTCAGATCGATCTTAACCATTACGATCTTTTCCGACAGTTCCACTACGCCAGGGTGGCGAAAGGTGGTGGCATCGAGTTCCCTGCACGGTGCACACCAGGCAGCAGAGAAATCTATGATAACCGGCTTTGTCTCTTTTCTGGCCTGCTCCAGAACGGTACCGGCATCTGCTGAGCTGACCCAGTTCACTCCCGGTCCCCTGGCAAGATAGCTGCCGGAAACAAACAATGCACCGACCAGACAGCCGATACCGACAAGCTTTCTGAATTTTCCAAAGGCTGATGCCTGACCAGTGGTCTTTTCCAGCCAGCCGAGATGAATGCCGGCGACCGCAGCGGTGAGTGAAAAGAGAATAACTCCGTAGAACTCGGACAGCAGCGGTCTGATGAAGTAGACTGCCATGACCACAAGAATCCAGCCCATCAACTTTTTTACCCAAATCAGCCACTCACCCGAACGGGGCAGCCTGTCGATATTGCTGGAGAACATAGCCAGGACAAAAAGCGGCAGCCCCATACCCACACTCAGAACGAAGAACACGGTAAAGCCGAACCAGATTTTACCGATGGCTGCAATCCAGCTCAGCAGGCCCACCACGAATGGACCGATGCAGGGGGCGGCGATGATGCCCAGGGTCAGCCCCATAAAGAGACTTCCTCCATAGCCACCATAGGTTCGGGAAGCCAGCGCGTTGAACCGGGCAGGCAGCCGAATTTCCCAGGCGCCGAAAAGACTGAGTGCAAAGAGCAGCAAAATTGAGGAGATACCGACCAGGACAACGGAGTTCTGCAGCAACGAACCGACCAGGCCACCCGTCAACGCGGCAATTACGCCGAGGGTCGAATTGGTTAGCGACAGACCGAAAATATAGAAAATCCCGTGTAGGACCTTGCTTCCCTGTACGCTCTCAGATCTGCCACCGAAATAGGACAGCGTTATCGGAATGAGAGGATAGATGCATGGGGTCAGATTTAAGGCCATACCACCTAGGCAGACGGCGGCCAGGATAAGGATCAGGTTGAAACCTGAAGGTACAGGTACGGGATTGGCAGCCGCAGCAGCTGGTACCAGAATGTTGGAGGTAACCACGGGATAGCCCCGCTCATGCCACTCAGGATACCCCTCGGGATAGCGGTAGACATTGTGGTAACCAAGAGAGACGGCCACCCGGGCCGCCGAGTCGCTGCGGACTCAGGTCAGACCTGCTCAGTAGAAGATCAGAATCCTGTCTTTATCAGGCCCGAGCGCCTGAGCCAACGGGGTACGCTGAATCAGTCGTGAGAACCAGCTCGATTCCATGGAGAAATGGAGCGCGCCTTCTATGTGTCCAGTTCTAAATTCCCACTCCTGCCTGGTATCAATCAACAGAGCCTGGCGGTCATTCTCCTGATACATCTCCCAGAGGTCATCGACGTTGATGAGTTGATAGCTTCCCTCCACCGCTTCTTTTTGAACAGCTGCAAGATCTGTAAGCGGTTGAGCAGCGGTGGCGGATACCGCCCACACCAGCGTCGCCAATAAGACGAACGTTTCTTTGAGGAAATTACCCATTTATATTCCAACCTCAGCCGAAGACAAGCAAT
>JBPCUV010000268.1:0-3583 GCA_051010975.1 Desulfocapsaceae bacterium | reverse complement strand
GTGGTGACTTTGCTATTGGTTTGAAAGGTGGTGATGACCGAGTGGTAATCAGGAAAGGGCTGCTCTCCTTCGATGCTTATTACTCGCCAGGTTGTACCAACAAGATCATTTCTGATCTCCGGTCGATAGGCAGTTTTAGGATCGTTGGTGATGGTTGCCTTCGCTATGGCCGTCTGTTCCTTCTCTAGTGCCAATCGTTCCTGTTCCAAAGCAATTTTATCGGCATAGCGATCCTGGTCGGTTCCTATTGCATAACCAGCTAAACCTCCAACTGCAGCCCCTGCTGCGGCACCCCCTGCATCACCGCTCATGAGACCACCGGCTAAAGCTCCTAAACCGATTCCTGCTGTTGTTTTACGTTCAACGTTGGTTGCACCACAACCAACCAAATAGAGAGCAATGAAGGTTATTGAAACTACTAGCCATAGCTTACTCCTGAATGTAGTCATAGCCGTTTATCCCCTTTATTATTTTACGTATGCCCAGCTAACTCTTTCGCCAGTGACCGTGTACACTGGAGTAGCATAGGTGAACTTGTCATCATCAATGGTCAGTTTACCGTCAACCACATACGTCTCGCCATCCTCTTCCCCGGCGACCACTAAGATGTCATCTGTTATGATATATGTCTCAACGATTGATTCACTTCCTCCCTCTGCATCGATGACAAGCGTTGTCACTTTGCTGTTGGTCTGGAAAGTCGAAACAATATAATGAAATTCGGGAAAGGGACTTTCCCCCTCGATACTGATGACTCGCCAAGTCGTTCCGACCAGCCTATTTCCGCTGGAGGGACGATAGGCGGTACTCGGATTACTGGTGATTGCTGCTCTGGCAATGGCTGCCTGTTCCTGCTCAAGAGCCAACCGTTCCTCTTCTAGAGCCTTCTTGTCTGCATAACGATCCTGATCTGTGCCAATGGCATAACCTGCCAGGCCACCCACCGCTGCACCCGCGACAGCACCTCCAGGTTTGCCTGACATGAGACCACCCGCCAAGGCACCTAGTCCTATTCCAGCCGTAGTTTTCTTTTCAACATTGGTAGCACCGCAACCAGCCAGAACTAAAATGGCCAAACTTAATAGTGCTGTAAATTTCAACTGATTGATGAGTATGTTCATGAAGACCTCCCCCTTATGCTTGTTTATTTGTCGATATACTCAAGAAGCTCTTGTCTAAGATCCTCGTAGAGTTCTCGGTAATGACCATCTAAGTCTTTGGACTTTTTTTGAAAATTGTCTGATACAACTATGTAGTGACATTCCAGAAGATCGTCCATAATGGACCGCAATTCAGTATCACCTGATAATCTACTAACGATCTCGGAATGATATCCTGGGAATATTTCTCGCAGCGTGGTTAGTTCATCTGTCATATTAGAAATAATGATATTCTCGATTGGTCTCAGATGTTAGGTTGTTTACGGTAACCTGAGGGTAAATTACCTTGAGAGAAGAAGCACTATTATCAACTCCATAACATACTGCTATGACGACAAATCCAACCCAGAGCCCCCTAATAGAAGCGCAGCTGAAAAAAATTCTAAACAGTGCTGCGTTTAAAGGGGCAACGAAACTTAAACAGTTTCTGGGCTATGTCGTAGAGAAGTACTGCGATGGCAGTGCTGATGACATCAAGCAGTACAACATTGGGGTTGAGGCATTTTCTCTGAAACAAGACTTTGATCCGCAACAAGACCCAATTGTTCGGATAATGGCTGGAAAGGTTCGAAGACGACTCGCGGAATATTACTCATCGGAAGGGATTGATGATGAACTCTTAGTCGAAATACCAAAAGGTTCATATGTCCCTAAGATCACAAACAAAAAACTCACTACAGGCAATGCCGTTGAGAAATTGTCGAGTGAATCCCAATCCCTAGTCCATAATCTGAAAATTGCAGTCGTTCCATTCCAGAATATCAGTGGTGATGCTCACTTGGATTACTTTGCTGATGGGGTGGCAGAGGAGATCACATCGATTCTATCGCAATACAAGGATTTTTCGATTGTACCTCCGATAGCAACAAGAAATGTAGTGATTACTCGGCTTACATTACAAGATATCGGTAGGGAATTTAATGTTCGTTATGTGCTTGACGGTAGTATTCGTAGCGCAGGACAACAGGTTCGTATCATCGTTCGATTAAACGATGTATCGGACCACAGTATGGTGTGGACCAGCACCTACGATACCGAAATCAATGTCGATAACCTTATAAATATACAGGATGAAATAGCAACGGAGATCACCAACTCGATCGCAAATGAATATGGTGGGATAATATCGCAAAAGGTTATAGCGGAATCAGCACACAAAGAACATCCCACGCTTTCTACGTATGAGGCAGTGCTTCATATGCATCATTACAATCTGGTGAGTGCTGCTCATGTTTACAACTCGACCTTAGAGGCCGTCACACTCGCCATTGAAAAAGATCCCAACAATCCAATGCTACTGAGTGTGTTGTCCGAGTTGAAGATTGATGGGTACTCTCATAATTGGTCAAAAATCACTGAATTGCCAGCCATTGAGTGCCAAGAGCTAATCAATAAAGCGCTGACTTACGACAAGAATTGTGCGTATGCATATTTCGTGTGGGGACTGCTTGAGACTAATCAGCGAAACAAAAAGGAATTATTAGTTGTTGTCGATCACCTAATGATGTTTGAGCAAAGCGGGCTCTCTTTGGCACAAGCTGGATGGTTTCTTGCCGTTGCGGGCGAGTATGAGGAAGGTCTCAAACTACTTGATGAACAGGTCAGGAAACTTCAATACTACCCGGGCTGGTTTAATCACGCATTCTTCCTGAATCACTACGAAAATAGAAGGTTTGACGAGGCTTTGGAGTATGCCAAGGAATTTAAGATGCCGGGTCTTCTTTGGGACCATGTAGACAGAGCCGCCGCATTGGTTCAGCTTGATAGACTAGAAGAGTCACAACAAGTCCTCCGTGAACTGCTCAACGTGTGCCCTGATTTCTTCGAAACCCCGAGAAGATACTTGAATTGTTATCTTATGCGGGATGACCTCGTTGATCATGTACTGAAAGGGTTGACTAAGGTTAGGAATGATTAAAATCATCAGGATCACCATATGAGATTACCATTGGCAATCTCATCTTACGCACGTTTTCGTCTAATAAAGATTTATAGAATAGGGTTATCAATAGTTGCACTCCAGCGGCACTTCCACCTTTATCAGAACAACTTGCAATTATTGATAACCCTGAAGAACTGAAGTGCGGAGCGGAGTACGATCAGATACGTATCGCTATGGGGATTGTGTGAGGTTTTCCGGCGGTGCTCATCGGTCCAGAATTACCTCTGTGGAGCAGGTATTTTGACATGAGTGGCAGCCATTGAGCGTCAACTCCGAAGATTTTGCTATACCATGCAGCATTTTCATGTTGTATCCGATAGTTGATCACCATTTTCACCTGTTTACGACGCAACTCTGCTGTGTGACCCGTCGTCGGGACATATACAAACCGCACGATCCTGTTATTCAGCTCAGCTCAGGACGTGTCGTCATAGGCTGATCTGGTAATCGGCCTGACATAGACCAGCGTCCCTTCACCGCA
>JBPCUV010000267.1:0-4773 GCA_051010975.1 Desulfocapsaceae bacterium | reverse complement strand
TCGCGATCGGTACTAAGGAAGTACTCGAGATCGACTACCTCGCCCTATGTCCAGTATCCTTTCATACCCGCCTATGATACCTAACGACATGATTCCAAACCAGCTAGCAATCCAGACGGCGTTATGGTTTTTGAAGGTTGCACATAACGTTAACAGGCTGCTGCGCCTGCTCCTCGTCGGCCTTATCTGGATGGCCCCCTCAATTTCTGTCGCTAGGTATAGTAAAGAAGATCGGAGGTTTCAAAAGGTTTTTCGATCGAGAAGGAGGTAATTCGGCAAGCGGGTAAAAAAAATGGCCGGGATCTTGCGACCCCGGCCGGCTGCGAAAAAGTTGGAGATCGATCCCGCAGGTTATCTGACTTTCCCTTCCATCATCAAGTCGGGCGGTCCAAGCCATGCACCCTTGAGGAGCAGGTTGAAGTAAGCCCATTTGAACATCAGTTTGGCCATGTGGTTGAGTTCCGTGTCCTTGAGCAGGCTCATTGGTCCGATGGCTGGAAAGGGGTACTTTCCGGTCAGTGGTTCCTGGTCGTAGTTGAAGTCGATTATGTAGGCTTTCCCGAAGCCTGATTCAATGAATCAGACCGCGTGCCCGTCCGACCGGGCGTGCTGTTCACCTCCCGAAACATAGGCCAGGATGTTCTCCTCCAGCACGTCTCCCTGGAAATGGGCAACTGCGCCAGCTTTCGAGGTTGGTACATCGGTTCCGTCACCCAGTACCCAGACATTGTCTCGGCCTTCGGGCTGCAGGGTGTACTTGTCGACAGGAATATAGCCCATAGGATCGGCAATCCCGGAGTCGATCATAACCTGGGCCCCGAAGTTCGGCGGAATGGAAACCAGCATGTCATAGTTGACCTCGCTGCCGTCAAAGGCCTGTATGACTTTCTCTTTGTGATCGACCGAGCCGAGCGCGAAGTTCGGTATGATCTTGATGTTTTTATCTTCGCAGGCATCCGTCAGGACTTTGGTGGCGACCGGTTTGGTGAAGGCGCCTGAAAGGGGAGTGACGAACTCTATTTCAACATCGTCGCGGATTCCCCGCTCATGAAAGTACCAATCTGCCAGAAAGGCGAATTCAAGAGGAGCAACCGGGCACTTTATCGGCATTTCGGCGATATTGACCACGATTTTCCCACCTTTAAACCTCTTCAGCGCCTTACCCAGTTCCTGACAGTCGTTGAAGCGGTAGTATCCATGAATGTCATGTCCCCAGCCTTCCTCAAGGCCTTCGACTTCGTCAGGTCTAATATCGCAGCCGGTGGCCATGACCAGGATATCGTAGTTGAATTTACCTTCGGTCGCGGTGGAAATCTCCTGCTTGTCCCAGTCAACGTTGGTGATATCGCTGATGACAAAGTCAATCCCCGGGTTGATGAACTCCCGCTTGCTTCTTCTTATCTCGCGCGGCTTGTTGATGTCGAACGGAACAAAAAGATAGCCGGGCTGGTAATAGTGGATGTTATCTTTGTCGATAATGGTAATCATCCAGTCATCGTCCAGATCCTTCCTCAGCTTGTTCGCCATCATGGTACCACCGGTGCCGCCACCGAGTATGACTAGCTTTTTCATGTTTTCTGTTGCCTCCTTTGCGGTCAGGTTTACAGGTACGAGATTGATACAGTCGGTGTAACCGTATGTTTGCTCATCTTATGTGTTGTTGTTCGCTTGTTCTCTTTTGTCTTCCTGGTAGGCCAGTACGACGGTTCCCATGGTTTCCAGCATCATGAACATGAAACCCAGGGCAGACTGGACTTTTGGATCTCTCATTTTTTTCATCAGGGTGAACGGGCCCACCGGTTCGGCTTTGTTGAAGTCGAGGCCTGAGATCGCGTTGCAAATCTCTTCTACTTGCTTTTCGTTGTAATCGAGTCTTTTCAGCTGGGTCCATGAGACTCCGGCAACTTTGACGATTCCGCTGCTCTGCTGAAGACTGTCGAGCCAGAGATTCACCGAGTTCATGATGTCGGAGCCCTTCATCACAGCAGTGAATTCCTTGACGAATTCAGTCATCGGTTGGACCATGTTCAGCAAATCGCTCAGGGTGTGGACATTGATCAGGACCATGTGCAGCAGATCACCAACCTTCTCAGCTTGGAATTCACCTTCATGCAGGGATTTCATAAAGCGGATGATACGCGGGTACATCAGCTTGACGATCGGAATCATTTCATCCCTGAGTTCGACTCCGGCCTTGAGCATGTCCATGGACTCGCCGAGAGCGTCCAGGTTGGTTACCAGCTTCCTGAGCAGGATGGTGAGCTCGTCTACATGGAATTCTCCGCTTAGATCATTGAAAAAATTGATCGTTGACGGGTAGACCTGCTTGACCACCGGCATCATATCTCCCTTCAATTCCATGCCGGCCTTGACGGTATCAACGATGTCGTTCAACTCATCCAGGCTGGTCAGCACGTTCTGGGCAAGATGGATGGCCTTTTCTTTGGTGTATCGGTCATCTATATCTTCCAGAACGCTTGAAAGACTTGGAACAGCGTCTTTCAACACCGGCTCCAGATCTTTCTTGATGTCCTGCATGACATCAGATTTGAGGGACTTTACTTCGGCGGAAAGCTGGTCCAGTTTCTCCAGAATCAATGCTTCATTCATCGTTTGTACCTGCCTGAGAATTTATGATCTAGTTCTCCTTCACCCTGGCAGCATCATATGTTGAACTTGCCAGGGTCGGGTTAATTATCATGTACCACAAATGTCGATACTACTTTGTGCTGTTTTGGGAACATTTTGTCAAGGATATTCCCAATTGTGGTACTCGAAAAATCAATAATTTAAGGGTGTTGATTTGCTAGGGAGTGGTCCTATACCGGTCCGGTTATTGATTTTAGCTCTTTGATTAACCTTCTGCTTTCAGGACGGAACAGCTCGTCGCAGCGACCGGTGGCGACCATAAAGTGGAAGAGGTTTGTTTGATGTGGTAAATTGGTGGACAGGCTATATGCATAAAATTACAGCAGCGGTGCAGTCCATGAATAGACGTCGGTTTCTCAAGCAGGTAATGCTCTATAGCAGTGGTCTAAGCCTTTCCCTGCCAATATTCCGCCTACCTGAAAGTCTTGCTTTTGCATCATCCGTGCCTGATGTGGCCCGGGTGACAGGGGATGATTATACGGCACTGGTGAAAAAGACAGTCGAGATGCTCGGCAGCATGAGCCGATTTGTCAAGCCGGGATACAAGGTGGTGGTAAAGCCGAATATTGGTTGGGACCGTACCCCCGAGCAGGCGGCCAACACCCACCCGCAGGTGGTCAGAACCCTGGTTGAATTGGCCCTTGAGGCAGGAGCGGACGAAGTCAAGGTCTTCGACTATACCTGCAATGAAAAACGGCGTTGCTATAATCGCAGCGGGATGACGGATGCAATGAAATCGATCGGCAGCAGAAAAGCCAGTCTCGTTCATGTCGATCAGCGAAAGTTCGTGCCGGTCGAGATTGTCAAAGGCCGCTCGCTGAAGCAGTGGGACATCTACAAGGATGCCTTGACCGCTGACTGTTACATCAACGTGCCGGTGGCCAAACATCACGGACTCAGCCGCCTGACTCTGGGGTTGAAAAACTCCATGGGCGTCATAGGCGGAAGACGCGGAGCGCTGCATCACGATCTGGGCCAGAATCTGGCCGATCTTGCCACCGTTATCCGTCCCCAGCTGACGATTATCGATGCCACCCGAATTTTGACCAATAACGGGCCGCAGGGAGGATCTGTTAAAGATGTCAAGCGCCTGGACACCTTGATCGGATCGGTTGATCCGGTTGCCGTCGATGCCCTGGCCACGACGCTATTCGATCTAAAACCAGAAGATATTTCCTCCACCGTGGCAGCCCACCGGATGGGACTTGGACAGCTGGATCCTGCCAAAATGAATATCGTTTCAGGCAGCGTGTAACCGGTGGGCCCGGCTTCCCAGAGCACCTTCTTTCGATGGCTGAGAAAGGGGCGCATAGTTTCTCAGGTGGTTTTTTTTCTGCTATTTGTCTTTCTGTTTGTCAAAACAGACTACACCGGTTCCGACTCCATTGAATACGCGGTAAACATCCTCTTCCGGATTGATCCGCTGTTGGCGCTGTCAACTATGCTGGCAGTGAAAGCAGTGATTATTCTGATGGTGCCGGCACTCCTGGTGCTCGGCCTCAGTCTCGTATTGGGCCGCTCTTTCTGCGGCTGGGTCTGCCCCATGGGGGGATTACTCGACGGCTGGCGCCGGCTGTTTGGATCAGCCCGCAATAAAGGCGGCACCAGATTCCCCTCCCTGCCAGCGATATTGCTTATCTTCATCCTCGTCTCGGCAACTTTCGGGGTGCCGCTGGCCGGTTATCTGGATCCGTTTTCGATTTTGGTGCGGGGGCTGTCGCAGGCTGTGTATCCCGGAATAAATGATGTGTCTGTTACCTTCTTTACCTTCACTTATCAGCATCTTCCGGAAGCGCTCAACCGTCTTACTGAGCCAGTCTACTATTTTCTGCAGTCTACCATTCTGCCCTTTGAACAGAAATTCTACCAGTTCGGGCTGGTCAGCCTGTTGATGCTGGGCCTGGTGATTGGTGCCGAGTATATTCAGCAGAGATTCTTCTGCCGCAATATCTGTCCGCTTGGCGCGCTGCTGGGCTGGTGCAGCCGATTGGGACTGTTGGATCTGTCCGGCGGTGACGAAGATTGCGGTGGTTGCCGTCAATGCGCACAGATCTGCCGTATGGGTGCCGTCGATGAGCAGAGAAAAATACATATAGATACCTGCATACTCTGTATGGACTGTTT
>JBPCUV010000266.1:0-2651 GCA_051010975.1 Desulfocapsaceae bacterium | reverse complement strand
TCCATGGATCATACGAACTCGAAGTTAACCGGGACCAATGGCAGCTTGAGTTCAATACAACGCTCAAGGCGAAATGGAACCTTTATCGCCACAGCTGTGATCTGCTTAGTTGTTGTCAAGACGGCGCAGTAATCAATATCTCCTCAATCGCCGCCAGAGTCGGCAGATCGGGGCCGGCTTCTCTATTGTTCAATGACGGCTATAGCGCGGCCAACCGTGGAATAAGCTCATTTACGAAGCAGTGGGCAAAAGAACTGGCTCCAGCAATCCGTGTTAACGAGGTCATGCTCGGACTCATCGACGGCAGACACGGTCCAGGTACCAGGGGCTGGACGCTACTTGATGAAAACCAGCGCCAGAATCTCATCGGACATATCCTGGCGGCCAGAACGGGAATGCCCGAAGAGGCGGCAGATTTCATCTACTTTCTGGCGGTCAAAGCCCGCTACCTTACAGGTGCGGTGGTGCCTTTTGACGGCGGCTATCTCTCAGGTGGAAGCAGCGTTGGCACCATGCCCGATGGTATTCTGGAGGACAGCAGTTGAACCCTGCTAAAAGCTATTCATGGCAACTGCTGCCAACTCGGCTACGGTAGATTCATAAAATTGGCCCTCATGGTAGACACGCACCGGCCTCAGGTCTTCAAGGGCGAAAGCGACAGTGGAGCTATGCTTTTTCAACTCCAGAAAACCTGCCAATCTGCAAGCCAGTCCCTTAACACAGCTGTTTTTAGAACGAAGATAGACATCGATATTTTTATCAAGACCGAGCCTGAGAAGCTCGTCTTTACAGATGGGGGCAACCCTGCATAGCCCCCACATCACCCCTTCCTGCAACATGTCCAGTTCAAGGAAGTTGCCGTCCTGAAACATGGCGGGCCCGTCATCCAGGGTATAGGAGACAAGCATATGCAAATATTCCCTTTTTAGCGGTCGAGAATGGTACATAACTTCGGCCATGGCTTCGGGAACGCCCCAGCCTATCCCCCCGGATTCATCGTTGAGCATCCACAAAAACCTGCGCATGATGATGCGAGCCTCTTCCATATCATCAACAGCGATAGCCGGCACCACATAGCCGAAGCTACTTACCGCGTGCCAACGGACCATTTCCTGTGGATGACAGAGACAGGAAAAGAGTGCATTGAGCAGTTTTTTTTCAGGAATTGATGAGAACTCGCTGAAGATTGTATCGAGATCTTTTGAAAGCAACAGGCTGATAACATGCTGCTTCAGTTTCAAACGGTTCATCGGTGCGACTTCACCAGGAGAAAAATGACGAGCGAATACGAGATCGGATATGTCCTTGCAGAGGGATACTCCAATAAAGGTGATGGCTATCTTCTCAAGTCATCCAGCCGTTTCATACCTTCCATCAGCATGCCCATGAATCCGCCGATCGGTTTAAACTTTCTCTCAGATGCGGACAACCCCTGAGTGAACTTGAAACGACCCTCATTCATGGCAATAAACTCATAGAACCCTGTAATTCCCTTTTTGAATCCAAGATCAACCTTGACCACATCCCCGCCGTTGAACAAAATTTTACCGTTGTGAAACTCCGATTCAATTTCTAGGTACCCAGTTTTCTGGTTGCTGTTAATCATCTGCGATATTTCAACCGGTGAGATATCGGAGAGCTGACCGACCATACCGGTGTTAAGCTCTTCCGCCCTCATGGCGTTCAATTCAGTAATGCGCTCAACAAATAATTTATAGAGAAAAATCTGCAGTGATGGGAAGCGAACCAGGACATGTCTGAAATTCTTATTATTAAGGGTCGCAATTACACAAGGTTCGGCAGCCTGAATGGTAGTGGTCATGGTTTCGCCGGAGATCATACTGAGTTCACCAAAAACCTCGCCGGCTCCCATCTCAGCCAGAATCACGCCTTCGTCATCGAGAACCTCAACCTGGCCTGATATGATGATATACAGCTTAGAGCCAACCTGTCCCTTTTGGGAGACAAAATAGCCCCAGTCATAGTGCTCGAATTCCAGCAGGGTGCCCAGATCGAGAAGGTCATCGTCAGATAATGAACTGAACAGGTCAATCGCTCGCAAATCATCTACATACCTGATAACCTCTTTGAGCTTTTCCTTGCGGTCTGCCGCAACAAGCAGCTTCATCTGCAGGGTCGACCAGTTTTTTGCCTTCTTGTATTCGAATTTTATAACACCGCCGCAGCCGCCACATTTGAACTCAGTCTGCTCGCCTGTACCCTGCTCCTGTCTTTCCAGTATGGCCTGTTCCGAGGTCAAGGCAACAATATCCTGGGCCAGAATGAGGCAGACCGGTTTGCCGGTGGGTATTTTCACGGCATTCTCGCTGACCTCAAATTCTTCCTTGGCGTTGTAGAAAGGACAGTTGTGTTCATCGTTTATGATGAAAATTGAGTTCTTGAAATGCGAAATCATACTCTCTCTATTAATCTATCAACTATGTTACAATTGAGATCTTTGCCTAAAACAGGATTGAATCAAAGCACTTGCTCTCTCAATCCGATCGTCCGAATAGAAGATATATTACAACCCCCAGGATGGCCGCACCGCCGAATAGTACAGGCAAGACTTTGTTCACCTGTAGCTTCTCACCGACCACTAAAGTCTGCATATACTGTGTGCCGGAAGCCCACCAAACTCCGATAAAAAT